>JAENXO010000033.1 GCA_016649455.1 Gemmatimonadota bacterium
CGGCGTCACCGCGCACGGCCAGGAGCGTTCGCGTGGCTTCCGGCTCGGCTCGGAGTCGCCGGACATCGATCACGGATTCGTGCTGGGATCGAGGTTGCGGCTCTCGCAGTTCGGGTTGACGAGGTGGCTCAACGTGAGGGTTCCCTCGGTCTCGTCAATCGCATCGATGATGAACTTGCCGAAATACCGGCAGCGCAGGCTTCCGTAGTTCAGATCCTGGCGGCTGCGACCTACGACCACATCGCCGACCGATATCTGAACCGGGTCCAGCACGACATATCCGTCCTCGGGAGCCTCTGTGAGATCGTCGAAGCTCGACAGCGCAATCTGGATGCCTGACTCGTTGTCCTCATCCTCGGTGTATGCTCCACGCGAGACCAGGACCGGACCCTCGTTCTCATCCAGATAGAACACAAAGTCCCAGCCGGAGACCTGATCGGTCCGGATCACGTGCCTCGCGATCAGGTCAAACGCCGACGGATCGAGTAGCGATCCCGAGATGAAGTCCGTCAGGAGCGCTCTTTCCGCGTTCTCCGGAAGCGGGAGAAGTATCGGCTCGGTCGAGTCTCCGCACGCGGAGATCACCACTATCGCAATCGCGGTCGCCACGGCGCCGCGCGTCGAACATGCTCTCATGCATACCTCTCTCATCGTTCGCTCGGGTTGCTCAAACGCCCGGTATTATAGCAGACTTCGCGACATGCGCGAGGCCGGGGACGGCGGCGCTTCGGCCACCGTCTCCACATCCCGTCTCCGCACCGGATTCTCATGGCCCATTCAGCCCCTGTGCTCATGAATCGATATGCCGTAATCCTCGCCGGCGGGATCGGTTCGAGATTCTGGCCAGCTTCTACACCGGAAAGGCCCAAACAACTCCTCCCCCTGGGGAGTAACAGATCGTTGATCCAGGATGCCGTCGAGCGGGCCCGCCGGCTGGTCGGAATCGATCGGGTGCGAATCCTGACTGGACGCGCGCTCGTCGAGCCTTTTCGGCAAGTCTTGCCAGAACTGGATGAGAGCGCATTCCTGGTCGAGCCGATCGCGCGAAGCACCGGGCCCGCACTCGTCTGGGCTGCACGCGAAATCGAGCGCGCAGATCCCGGCGCGATCATGATCTCACTCCACTCCGACCACTTGATCGAGCCTTTCGATGTCTTCCAGGACGCGATCGACAAGGCGGTCCGCGCCGTGGCCGAACGTGGAAGTCTCGTGTGCCTGGGAATCGAACCCTCCCGCCCGGAGACGGGCTACGGGTACATTGAGGTAGGCATGGAGCGGGGCGAGGGCGTACATGCCGTAGCCCGATTCCACGAGAAACCCGACCGGACTGCGGCCGGGCAATACTTGACATCGGGCAGGCACCTGTGGAATTCAGGGATCTTCGTGTGGCGCGCGCGGGATCTTGTCGAACAGGCGCAGCTCTGGGCGGTCGAACTCCAGCCAGCGTTTGCGAGGCTCGAGTCAGGGGACGTGAGCGGTTTCTTCGACTCCGTACAGCCGATCAGCATAGACGTCGGGGTTCTCGAGCGGTCCGATCGGGTCGAGGTCGTGCACGCGACCTTCTCCTGGGACGATGTCGGAACCTGGGCTGCGCTTGCCCGAACTCTCGACCTCGACCAGGCAAATAACGTACTGGTGGGTGAGGCGGACGTTCTGGATGGTTCCGGGAACGTGGTCTGGACCGAAGGCGGCCGTGTGCACCTGTTCGGAATGCATGATACCGTCGTCGTTCAGATCGGAGATGAAACGCTTGTAATGCCGAAAGATAATGCCGCAGACTTGAAGCGTCTTCTTACATTCATCGAAGGAGAGTGAGGATCGTACTGTGAATCTCTACGTCTTCGATGATCAGACCGCAGACGGCTGGCGACCATTCGCACTGACCCGACCCTGCGGAGACCTCAGGTTTGGCGACCGACTGCTGAGGCAGCGACTCGAACGATTCGCGAATCGGTCCGCTACCGCAACCCTGTCCCGAGGCTGGCTGGGCCAGTTTCACGAGCCCGGCTCTGCGCCCGTGTTGAATCGCCACTCTGCGCCCGCCACCGGTGATCGCCTGTTCCTATGCTCCAGGTTTGTCCCTTCCGACAATTCAACATGGGAATCACCCGCGACACCAGGCCCCGCGCTGCTGCTCATCGGTGACGAGGTGGCCGGAGCGTGGCTCCCGGACGGCGTCGACGCCCCGGACGGCGCCTGGTTCTCAGATCCGGCCGGACTTCCGGGATTCGGCGGGCAGCAGTTGGATGGAGTCCTGCTGCACAACGTGTGGGACCTCGTCAGCGGAAATCCTGAACGCCTGGCCCGCGACCTGTCGGCGCTCGAAACCTCCCCCTTGCCCGACGGCGTGCACCTGCTCGGTTCGAGCCCGGTGAGTCTCGGAGTCGATGTCAGCATCGAGCCTGGCGTGCTGTTCGATACCCGACGGGGCGGAGTTCGCCTGGACGACGGAGTCGAGGTTCGCGCCGGAGCGAGGCTGGCCGGACCGTTTCACGCCGGAGCCGGCTCCCGCCTGCTCGGCGGAGCGTTTGACGCCGTATCCGCCGGCCCCAGGTGCTATCTGAGGGGTGAAATCGAGCAGACCGTGGTGCTGGGCTACGCGAACAAGGCACACGATGGATTCCTTGGACACGCATACCTGGGAAGCTGGGTGAATCTCGGTGCCATGACCACGAACAGTGACCTCAAGAACAACTATGGTCCGGTCCGGCTCGGAGACCGGGACGGTGAGCTCGGAACTGGACTGGTCAAGCTCGGATGCCTGATCGGGGATCACGTGAAGACGGCGATCGGCACAATGCTCAATACGGGCACGGTCGTCGAAACTGGCGCGAATCTGTTCGGCGACTTGCGGCCTCCAAAGTGGGTTGGCCCGTTCGCCTGGGGGAATTCTCCCGGCGCTCCGGTGTACGATCAGAATGCCTTTATCGACACCGCGCTCCTGGTAATGAAGCGCAGGCAGGTCGAACCTGACGACCGGACCCGGGCCTGGCTGGCGGCCTGCTGGGAAGAGTCGCAGCAACCGGTTCCGTCTTGAGGATCGCCAGTCTGGGCAGTGGAAGCCGCGGCAACGCGGTGCTCATCGAATCCGATTCGACACGAATTCTCATCGACGCGGGGTTCAGCGGCTCCGAGATCGCCCGCAGGCTCGAGTCACTCGACCGGGACCCGGCTGGAGTGGATGCTGTCGTCGTCACCCACGAGCATCGGGATCACACAGCGGGCATTGGGATCGCGGCACGGCGCTGGGGCTGGCCGCTGTTCATGACCTCCGGCACGGCCACGGCGTGCGAGGACCTGCTGCATGGGGGCGAGGAGACGCAGATCTTCTCCCCGGAGTCCAGATTCCGGATCGGCGATCTCGAGATCCATGCCGTACCTACGTGTCATGATGCGGCAGACCCGGTCGCGGTCACGGTCACGGAGACCGGGAGCGCTCTGAAAGCGGGGGTGGCGACGGATCTCGGACGTGCAACCACGCCGGTCCGCGCTGCGCTGGCCGGCTGCCACTTCCTGGTCCTGGAGGCGAATCACGACGAGGTCCGCCTGCGGGAAGCCCCCTATCCCTGGTCCTTGAAGCAGCGCATCGGCGGGAGCCGCGGTCACCTGTCGAATCACCTGGCTGGGGAGCTGGCACTCGAGATCCTGCACCCGGAGCTCGGCGCGGTGCTGCTCGCTCACCTGAGCCAGGAGTGCAACGAGCCACATCTCGCGCTGTCTGCAGTCCGTTCAGCGATCCGCCCGGCCGGATTCCGGGGAGTGGTCGAAGTCGCCGGTCAGGACGAAGCCGGACCGCTGAAAGATGTGTCCGCTCTCGTCGGACGGGGCAACCGACACGGCGGTCAACTGTCCCTGTTCACCCCGCGCTGAGCTCGCGGGCGATCAGGCCCCTACGAGCCGCATGATGTCGTTGGCGAACGCCCACACCATCAGGCCCAGCACCATCAGCATCCCGATCTGCGAAAACCGGAGCCGTTGCTCGACGCTCACCGGCTTCCCTCCCCGGAGTCCTTCGATCGCCAGGAACAGCAGATGTCCGCCGTCGAGCACTGGAATCGGCAGGAGGTTCAGCACGGCCAGGTTTACGCTGATGATCGCCATGAAGTCGAGTAGCGGCCAGAAACCCGCTCGAGCGAACTGACCGGACAGCTGCCCGATCACGATGGGTCCGCCGAGCTCTTTGGGAGAGCGCCGACCGGTAAGCAGCCGTGCGAAGAAATCGACGACCTCGGCGACCCACGTGCTCGTCTCCCTGGCACCCGCAACGATAGACTCTCCGACGCCGAGCGACCGGTAGGAATCCTCCCCGATCGGGAACCCCACTCCGATCCTGCCGAAGTCGATCGTGTCGCGCGCGATCTCATCCCACTGCCGTTCTACGGCAGGAATGATTTCGAACTCTAACGTCTGTCCGTCCCGCTCTACGGTCAGGCTGAGCTGTTCGCCGGCGCGCGGCAGAATCAGTCGAGTCACATCAGCCGCGTCATCCATCCTGCGACCATTCACGGAGCGAATCAAATCCCCGGGCAGAATTCCGGCAGCCGCAGCCGGTAAGCCCTCGGTCACTTCACCGACAACCGGCACGTGAACGCCACGCTCGTGTGCGATGAAGCTGAATGCCACGAATGCGAATACGAGGTTCATCAGGACACCGGCCGAAATCACTAAGAACCGCGCCCACAGAGACTTGGCGTCGAAATCCCGCGGCGAGGGCTGTCGGTGCTCGGTGGTCGCGCCACCCTCGAGGGTCGAGGTCACCTCCTCATCGATCATCCCTTCCATCTTGACATAGCCGCCGAGCGGAAGAGCCGAGATTACGTACTCCGTCTCGCCCGGTTTGAATCCGACGAGCTTCGGGCCGAAGCCGATGGAGAACCGGGACACCTCGATGTCAACGAGTTTGGCGGCCCAGAAGTGCCCGAGTTCGTGCACCAGGATCAGGACACCCAGCACTACGGCCGTGGCGAGAATTGTAATCAGCATGCGTGCATTCCGTTGTCAACTTTCAGCTGTCGGACCTGTCCGGGCATACCGACGGCCGCCGGATACCCACGCTCAGCGAAGATTCCACCCCGGACATATCGACGAGTTCCGATCACGACACACATCGTGCGGTCTCCCTGGCTCGCGCCCGGGCCTCCAGATCCGCTGCCTCGACATCGGCGAGCGAGCCGACCGGACGGGGATCCATCTCCGTCAGGACCGTCTCTACCACCGCAGCGATTCCACCAAACGACAGCTCGTGGTCGAGAAAAGCCCGTACCGCGACTTCATTGGCTGCATTGTACACTGCGGGCTGCGTACCGCCCGCTCGTCCGGCCGCGACCCCGAGCCCGAACATGGGAAACTCCACTTCCCGCACTGGCTCGAATTCCAGGGGGCCATCAGCGATCGGATCGAAAGACCTGAATTCGTTCGGCAGGCGCTCGGGCGCCGCCAGGGCATACAGGATCGGAATCTCCATCGACGGGTGTCCCATCTGCGCGATCGTCGAGCCGTCGCGGAACTCCACGAATGAATGCACGATCGACGGAGGATGGACAACGACATCGATGCGGTCGTAGGGCACTCCGAACAACAGGTGTGCCTCGATGACTTCGAGCGCCTTGTTGGCCAGGGTGGCCGAATCGACGGTGATCTTGTCGCCCATGCTCCAGGTCGGATGCGCGAGCGCGTCTTCGGGCCTGATAAACTGGAACTGGTCGGCGGGCAAGGAACGAAACGGTCCCCCGGATGCCGTGAGGACCAGTTTGGAGACCTCCTCAGTCGGCCGGCCGACCAGACACTGGTGAATGGCACTGTGCTCGCTGTCCACCGGTACGAGTTCTCCGCCGCCGGACCGCCAGGCTTCGAGCACCAGCTCACCGCCGGCCACGAGAGATTCCTTGTTGGCCAGCGCCAGTCGCCGTCCGGACTGGAGCGCAGAGAGAGTCGATTTGAGACCCGCAAACCCCACCAGGGCGTTGACTACAATCCCGGCCTCGACGCCGGCTGCGGCAGCGGCGAGTTCGTCTGACCCGTATCTCCACTCCCCTGTCCACTCCGGGTCGAACTCCTCCGGTCGGCCGTGTGCCAGCACGACGAAATCCGGCTCCACGTCGCGGGCCAGCTCATCGAGAGATTCTGCCCGCCGAGCCGCTGTGAGGGCTACGATGCGAAATCGGTCCGGGTGCCGGGCTACCACGCGGAGCGTCGACCGGCCGATCGAGCCGGTCGCCCCGAGCAGGGTGACGCCTGCGGGTCTGTCTGTCACGCGATCGCCGCGAAGAAGAAGTACGCGACGGGTATGGTCCACAGGAGTGAATCCATCCGGTCCAGCAGCCCGCCGTGTCCCGGCAGAAGCGCGGAGGAGTCCTTAACCTGGCATTCACGCTTGAGCGATGATTCGGCCAGGTCTCCCAGGATTGCAGCCACTCCGAGCACGATTCCGAGCACGAGAAGTCGCCCCAGACCCAGACTTGCGGCGATGTCCGGCAGGGCGATCCACGTATAGATGACGGCTGCGACGGGTCCGGCCAGCAGTCCTGACAGGCCACCTTCGACCGTCTTGTTCGGGCTGATGGCGGGGGCCATTTTCCGGCGTCCCATCGCTCTGCCACCGGTATACGCCGCAGTATCCACGGCCCACGTGACGACGACAGGCAGGAAGAACAGCAACGTGCCCTCGAGCCGATCCGGCAGAAATTCGCGTAGCGAGACGCCGAACGAGAGCAGTCCACCTGCATACAGAACAGCCGTGAACGTGAGCGCCGCCGTCTGAAACGGCATCTCGGCCGGCGGAATGTGGAGCGTCGCAAATCCCAGCAGGCCCAGGAGGCACCCGACCGCTAGCCAGCCGATCGCCTGCGGGCCAAGCAGCAGCGCGGCAAGTGGGAACAGGCCGGCGAGGAGCGCTCCGGCCCGATTCACGTACCGCCTGCCGCGCTCCCCGAGCATCGCACCGATCTCGCCGACTGCGAGGTATGCGAGGATGCCGAGTCCCGCCGCGAACACGACACCTCCCGCGTACGCGATGGCGATACACACCGGAATCCCGACCGCTGCCACGGTCAGTCGTTTGCTCAGCTCCGATGCCATCGCGCCCCCTCGACGTGAAAAACGTGACGGGCGTCCGCGGGACCTGCGCCGGGTTGTCCAGTCAAGTTCATGCCGACACCCTGCCGAATCGCCGCTCGCGACGCTGATACTCCAGTATCGCCTCGAACAGCTCCCGTCTGCCGAAATCCGGCCACAGGACCGGGGTCACGTACAGTTCGGCGTATGCGATCTGCCATAACAGAAAATTCGAGACACGCAGCTCTCCGGAGGTCCGGATCAACAGGTCCGGGTCCGGCCAGCCCGCGGTATACAATTGCTGCTCGAACCGGGCGGCGTCCACGTCGGCGGGCATGATTTCACCCCGTGACACCTGCTCCGCCAGCCTCCTGACGGCTCGCAGGATCTCGTCCCGTGAGCCATAACTGATCGCCAGGTTCAACTGCAGTTTGTCGCCGGGCGCAGTCGTCGCCTCGAGCACCTGAACCGACTGTCGAGCCTTGTCGGTCAGGCGATCGAGATCACCGAACGCCCGGACCTTGACGCCGTTCAGCAGCAGGTCCTCAGACTCGCGCTCGACATACTCGACCAGCAGCGACATCAGGGCTTCCACCTCTTCTGCGGGGCGGTCCCAGTTTTCTCGCGAAAACGCATACAGGGTCAGGTGCTTCAGGCCAGCTTCGAGAGAGGCCTCCACACACCTCCGGACCGACTTCATTCCCTCCCGATGTCCCATCCAGCGCGGGAGACCGCGCTCACCAGCCCAGCGGCCGTTCCCATCCATGATCAGGGCCACGTGCCCTGGCAGGTCCCCGGCCTCTCGCATCAACTCCAGCAGATCGTGCTCGCCGGTAACGGAATCGCTCACGAATCGTGCTCCTTCGACTCGGCGGAGGGCGCACGCGCTTCCTCGAGCTCGTGCCGCAGCGCCCGCTCTCCACCTCTCAGGCTGTATGCCTCGAGCCCGGCCTCTTGCATTCGTTCCGCGATCTGCGCGCTGAGGAGTCCCTGTGCACACACGAGAACGACCGGCCGTGTCGGCTCAAATTCCTTGAATCCACGCGCCAGATCATCATATGATCGAACCGTGGCTCCCGGCCACGGCGCGGCTTCCCTCGCATCCTCCGGTCGCATGTCGACCCGAATCGACCCCGGGAGGTCGTGATCGACGAACAGGGCCCGCCCCGCGAGCTCGGCGAGATCCAGTGCCCGAACGTCTACACGTTCGGCTTCATCGGTAAGAAGGCGCAGGAGCTCGGGATCCAGGTCTACTTCCGCCGCATCCAGAATCCGGGACCGGGAGGCCGTGGCAGGCCTTTGATCGGTAATCGCGCAGTGCTCCGGCACACGCGCCGACAGTGCATACGTGCCGACTTTTCTAGACAATTCGATGATATCTTCCTTGTCCATCCCGACGAGCGGGCGCAATACGGGACGCCTGCTCACCGCATCGATCGCTCTCAGGTTGGCCAGGGTCTGCGATGACACCTGCCCCACTGCCTCTCCCGTCACAATCGCGTCCGCCCGGACCCGACCGGCGATCCGATTTGCGACCCGATACATTTGCCGCTTCAGAGCGACCTGGAGGAGCGCGGGGCGGACCACACGCTTGAGCTCCTCGACCACCGGCTCGAAATCGACGACGTGCACGATCGGACTGGTGCCGTGACTCCAGCGCTCCGTGAGCAGCTTCGCGACCTCGAGCACCATCCGACGGTACGCCTCACCGCCCAGATTGCAGAACACGTAGTCGAGGGCGACGCCACGACGCAGCATCATCCACGACGCGACGGGTGAATCGAAGCCCCCGGACAGCAACGAGACGGCCTTCCCCTCGACCCTGAGCGGAAGTCCACCGGCCCCACTCGACTTTGACGAAAAGAAATACGTACGGTCGCCTCGAACCTCCACGAAGACTTCGACCTCCGGATCTCGGAGGTCGACCGTGGCGCCCTCGTTGAGAGCCGAACCAAGCTGCACCGCAACGTCCATCGAACTGAACGGGTGAGTCCCGCTCCGGCGCGACCGCACGGCGAATCGATGTCCGCGCACCTGATCCGAGTACAGCGCCGTTCCCAGCTGGACGATCTCGTCCAGGTGTGCCCCGCACGCGCCGTCGAGCACCGAGAAACTGCTGACTCCGAACACTGTCTTCAGCGGGTCAAACGACCCTCCGGGCTCCAGGCGCACGAGCAGGCGACTCCAGCTCTCTCGCAACTCACACTTCTGTCCCGATGCCGCGAACGAAGCCTGGATGTTATGGGCGAGACGACGCTGAAAGCGCGCACGCGTCCTGCGGGCCTTCGTGGTCAGCTCTCCGGTCAGCCGGATCATGGCCACGGGGTCTCCGTCCCGGGACGGGAACGGCAGATCGTCAGTTACGATTCGCATGGCCCTAGAATAGGCGAAGTCCGGCACCCCGTCGACGGTTCGACGACGGGAGGCCGGACCATCGTCCACACCCGCGCGTGCGGGCTGGCGGATCAGGTGTCGGCGCGCAGGCTTGGAATCCTTGATGCGACGAGCGCAGCCACGATCCCGGCCAGCGGAATCAACGACACCTGGCCCAACAGGATGAAGCTCTCGGGAATCTGTGGCACGATTGATCTCCCTGGTCTGTGCACGAACCAACGGCCGGGATCGACGGCGATCCGGGAGTCCGTACTGACGGCGGCCGAAGGTATGCGTTCCACTGGACCCGGTGCAAGGCGAGTCAATCGCCCGGGGTGACCGTAGAATCGCTCCGCCGGCACGGCGGAGTGTTCGGATTCGACACACCGGGTTCCGAGACCGGACGAACATCGCGGCACCTCAACTTGGATCACACGTTCATAACGTGTTGTCATTAAATGTGTTGTTCAACACCCACGGTACTGGCACGGGGGTTGCCTTTGTACAGGTCGAGCAGGTGAGCGACAGAACGACGACGGCAGGGCCGATCGTCGCGAGAGCAGGGGGGGCAGAGAATGTGGTACGACGCACAGCGAACAGGGATGGAGGCGGTCAAGGCCGTTCTCTCGGTGGCAGTATTGTGGGGGGGCATGTTCGTGTCCGGAGCCGCAGACCAGGCCCTGCTCGAACCGTTTGGCGTCGGCGCGGCGGACGACATCGTCGGCGTGTGGAAGTTGGTGGCGGGGTCGTCGCTCCGTCGGCCGGACGCCACGCGGACCGTCGCTTCCCTGCTCGAAATCCGGCGGAGTGATGACGGAAGCTTGAGCGCACGCCTGCTCCTGAACAACGGACCACGACCGGTCGTGAAGCACGTCGATGGAGTGTCGTTCGAGGAGGGCCGGCTGTGTCTCGAGATCGACGGCAAGGCATCCTTCAAGGGAACGCTGCGCGAGGACGGGCGCTCGATAGACGGAACAGTGCTCCTCGAAGGGAGAGAGTCTTCCTCGGCCGAACTGCGCAGGGTGGAGGCGCGAACCGGCTCCCGGGGAGTAGCACCGCTCCGGGCAACCTAGGGACCCGGAGCGGAAATCCGATCGTCGGCACGGCGGGCATTCCGGTGCCCGCCGTTTCGATTTTCTACCCGTCGGCGCCTCCATTCGGCAAGCTTCCGACTCACCGGTGCGATTCGCAGCACCAGCAGCAGCGCCAGGAGCAGCACGAATATGATCGGCTCTCTCGTATCCGCTTTCACCCGCCAGAAGAAATGGAGCGTCCCGAGCGCCGCGGCCACGTAGGCGAGCCGGTGCAAAGTTCCCCACCGTCTGCCCAGCCGGCGGATCCAGCCCGTGGTGGAAGTGAGCGCGAGCGGGAGGAGCAGGAGCCAGGCTGAGAATCCCGCAAGAATGAACGGCCGCTCGGCGATATCCTCGGCGATGTATCCCCAGGCAAACCACTGGTCCAGGACGACGTACGCCAGCAGGTGAGCGGTCCCGTAGGCGAACGCGAACAGTCCGCTGAGACGCCTGTATCGAATGATACGATTCCAGCCGGTGAACCGGCGCAGCGGAGTGATCGCCAGGCTGATCAGCAGCATCACCAGCGCCCACCAGCCGAGCCGGTGCATCACCTCCTCGATTGGATTCGCACCGAGTTGATCCCGCAGGTAGTCCACGAGGAGCAACCCGGCCGGCGCCAGAGCCAGGACCCAGATTGCGGCCCTGATAGCCCCCGTCCGGTTGCGCACGATCAGAAATTCTGCCGCAGGTCCATGCCCGAGTACAACGAGCTGACCTCATCTTCGTAGCCGTTGAACATCAAAGTGGGACGACGGCGGAATTCTCCCAGCCGGCGCTCACGGGCCTGCGTCCACCGCGGATGATCGACACTCGGGTTCACGTTCGCGTAAAACCCGTACTCTCGCGGCGCAGACACCGCCCAGGTCGTCCTGGGCATCGAGTCGAGGAGCCGGATCCGGACGATCGACTTAACGCTTTTGAAGCCGTACTTCCAGGGGATCACCAGTCGCAACGGTGCGCCGTTCTGATTCGGCAGATCGCGCCCGTACACCCCGGTGGCCAGGAGTGCCAGTGGATGCAGCGCTTCGTCGAGCCTGAGCGCCTCCACGTAGGGCCAATCGAGTACCCGGCGGCGCTGACCTGGCATCTGCTCCTCGTCCAGCAGCGTCGTCATCTCCACGAACCGGGCCTTCGAGGTCGGCTCGGCCCGGCGGATTACATCACGCAGGGGCACCCCGCGCCACGGAATCACCATTGACCAGGCCTCGACGCAGCGCAGCCGGTACACCCGGTCCTCAACCAGATGAGGTTTGAGGAAGTCCTCCAGATCGTAGACGCCCGGCTTCCCGACTTCCCCCTCGATCGATATCGACCACGGCCGGGTCCGGAGCGA
>JAENXO010000262.1 GCA_016649455.1 Gemmatimonadota bacterium
GCTCGTATTCCTGCTGTCGCTTCGCCAGCGGAGCCGTGAACGGGAGACCCTGAGTAAGATCGGAGGCTCGCCCGGGGCGATCACGGCCCTGATGGGCTCGGAGATCGTGTTCGTGCTGGCGACAGCGCTCACGCTCGCCGCATTGCTGACCTGGCTGGCGAGTCGCTATGGGGCGGAAGCGGCCCGGGCCGTAGTCGGGCTTTGAGGTCCTGCCGCCGCGTCGCGCGCTGCGCGCGGCAGGCGCGAAAGGAGAAACAATGAACGCTCGGCTCCTGCTCCTGGGAGGGTGCCTTGGGCTGGGTCTCGCTGCCTGCGGAGGTGAAGACGCCTCGGAGGAAACGACCGCCCGGGAGCTTGAAGTTGCAGCTGGCGGTCCGATCGTGGTCTATGCCGTGAATTATCCGCTGGCCTATTTCGCTGGGCGGATCGGTGGGGACGACGTCGATGCGAGGCTGCCGGTTCCGGCGGACGAGGACCCGGCGTACTGGAATCCGACCGCGGAGGAGATCTCGGCCTTCCAGTCCGCAGATATCATACTCCTGAACGGGGCTGGCTACGCGGGTTGGACCGAAAAGGCCTCGCTGCCCCGGTCGAAGCTGGTGAATACGTCCGCGAGTCTGGCCGACCGGTACATCGAGGCGGACGAGTCCCTGGTTCATGCACACGGGCCCGAGGGGGAGCACGAGCACGGTTCGAAGGCGTTCACGACCTGGCTCGACCCGACGATGGCGATCGAGCAGGCACGGGCGATCCGCGATGCCCTGGCTGCACTCCGACCGGAAACGGAAGGCCGGTTTTATGCCGCTTTTTCCGAGCTGGAGACCGAACTGGAGGACCTCGACTCGGAGCTGATGGCAGCGGCGGCAGCCCTCAAAGGAACCCCCGTGCTCGGGTCTCATCCGGTCTACCAGTACCTGGCCGGTCGCTACGGCATGGACCTGCGGAGTGTCCATTTCGAGCCCGACGAGGCTCCGTCCGAATCAGGCTGGCAGGAGCTCCGGGAGATGCAGCAGGAGCGTGCCGCACCGCTGATGTTGTGGGAGGCCGATCCGCTGCCAGCCACGAGAGAACGACTGGAGCGGGAATTCGGAATCTCCAGCATCGTGCTCAGCCCTTGCGCAAACGCTCCCGATGTTGACGATTACATGGTTGTTATGCGCAACAACGCGCAGCACCTCTCCGCGGTCGCCGACTGACTGCCGGTGATCGTGCCCCGACCCTGACAGGGAGGACCCATGCTCGATCTCCTTTCACGTCGATGGTGGTGGATCCTGGTGCGTGGTATCGCCGCGATCCTGTTCGGCATCGTAGCATTCGCGCGCCCCGGCCTGACGCTCTGGGCGCTCGTAGTGCTGTTTGCCGCCTACGCGATCGTCGACGGCGCTTCGATGATCGTGTTCGGCCGACGGCTCGGGAACTGGTTCTGGTATGCGCTCGCCGGACTGGTCAGCATGGCCGCCGGCGTGGTCGCGATCGCCTGGCCGGGGATTACGGCGATGGCCCTGCTCTGGGTGATTGCCGCATGGGCCATCCTGAGCGGGATCTTCCAGATCATGTCCGGGATGGAGATCCGCAAGGAAGTCGAAGGCGAATGGGTGCTGTACGTGGGTGGCGCCCTGGCGATCCTGTTCGGCCTCATGCTGTTCTTCCGGCCGGGCGCGGGAGCGCTCAGCGTCGTGTGGCTGATCGGGACGTTCATGATCCTGTTCGGCATCCTGCAGGTCATCCTCTCCTTCAAGCTGAAGGGGCTGCAGGGCAAGGTGCAGGACGTGAAGGAAGCAGTTCAGGACCGGCTGGACACGTAGGGTCGTTCGGCCGACAGCGCCGGACAACAAGCAGGGAGCCCCGCTCGCTCGGGCGGGGCTCGAACGGATTCCGGGGCGGAGCCGCAGTGCGGCGCCGCCCCATGTGCATCAGCGGAGCTTCTGCGCCAGGTGCAGGAGCCCGAGGACCGGATCCGACAGGGTCGCGGGCAGGAGCACCTCGTGTTCCCGCTCAATGACGGTATCGATGAAGTCCCAGGCGTCCTTCAGCGATACCACGTAGTGGGTATGCGTCTTCCGGCTGGTCCCCATGCCGAAGGCGATCAGCCGCACCTGCCGGTTCGGGCTGCTACTCTCGAGCCTGACGACGGCCTGCTCTGAGAGAGCTTCCGCCGTCCGATCCAGCTCCTGTTCGTCGCACACCCCGACCCGGGCCAGCCCGAGGCGCAACGCCTCCGGCGAGCGAATGGCCCGGTTCAGGTGGGCACGACCCTCCTTGACCTCTCCGATGATCACGTCGATCGCGCCTTCGGGCACGTCGAGTTTCGGGTCAGTCGCAATCGGGTCCGGGATTCGACCGGCGGCATCGGGAGGCCCCATGCGCACGCAGGGGAATCGGACTGCGACGATGTCCAGGTCGGTATGGGTCCGGTAGCCCCCGAGCTCTTCCGGCAGGACGATCGGCACCTCGTCCAGCACCAGGTATCCGTTGACCCGCAGATAGGCCTCAACCAGGGCCACGCCGGAGTTCACCGTCCTCTCCGATGGTTGTCGAGTCGCTCCCAGCTGCCGCCGCTCACCATGTCGAGAATGTTGGGATCGGTCGTGAAGTTGTGAGGAAATCCGAGGTCGATCCGGCTCACATCGTCGAGCGTCGCGAGCTGGTCGTCGCTCAGGCGAACTTCGAGCGCGCCCAGGTTGTCAGTGAGCTGCGGAAGATTCCGGGCGCCGATCAGTGGAATCACCACCCCGTCCTGCTGTCGCACCCAGGCGATGGCTACCTGTGATGGCTTGCAGCCGATCTCCTCGGCGATGCTCACGACGCTCTCGGCGATCTCGAGGTTTCTTTCACGGGTCGCGGCGCCTGCCTTCGCTCGTCCTTCCTCGGGCTGGTTTCCGCGACTGTACTTGCCGGTGAGGACACCCGCCCCGAGGACGCTCCACGGAGTCACCGCGAGATCCAGGGCTCGGGCCATCGGCATCAGGTCCGCTTCCGCCGTGCGGTCGATCAGCGAGTAGCGGATCTGCAGCCCGACGAACGGTGACCAGCCTCGGAAATCCGCGATCGTGTTGGCGCGGGAGACGATCCATGCCGGAGTGTCCGAGATTCCGACGTACAGGACCTTGCCCGCGCTCACGAGATCATCGAGGCCGCGCATCACCTCTTCGATCGGGGTCGTGAAGTCCCATGCGTGGACCCAGTACAGGTCGATGTAGTCGGTCCCCAGTCGCTCGAGGCTGGCCTCACACGCCTGGATCATGTTCTTCCGGTGGTTGCCGCTGAAGTTCGGATCATCCCGCCGGGTCCACAGAGTGTACTTGGTCGCGACGACCCAGTGATCCCGGTCGGCGGCGATGAAGTCACCGACGAAACGCTCGCTCGTGCCCTCCGTGTACCGATTCGCGGTATCGAGAAAATTCCCACCGACCTCGGCGTAGGCGTCGAACATCCGCCTCGATTCCTGCTCCGAGGCTCCCCACCCCCACTCCTCGCCGAACGTCATGGTCCCGAGCGCGAGCTCGGAGACCCGGAGTCCGCTCCGACCCAGCAGTTTGTATCTCATGGTCCGAACCCTGCTCCTCGATGTATGATCTCGGAACACCGTGTCCGATTTCTGACCCTGATCATGGTACGGATCGGTCGGTTTCCGGCCAAGAGAGCCGGATACTCGTGGATTCGCGGGGGATTTGCGTGGAGGGAAACGAGTTCGCGCACGGGCTGGCGCGACGCCTGATCGAACTGCAGAACGCGGACGGAGGATGGGCCACCGTGGAGGCGGGAGTTTCCGCCACGGAGCCTACCTCCTGGGCCCTGCGCGCTCTCGATCCGGTCGTGCGCGACCCCGAGTTCGGGCTAAATGCGGCCGCTGCGCGTGAGCGTGCCGTGAACTGGCTGGCGCTCCGGCAGCTGTCGAACGGGGCGTGGCCGGGATCGGAGCGCGTTCCCGAGCCCGGGGCGAGCACGGGCATCGCCGTCCTGGCCCTGGCCGCCTGCCCGGAGCCCGAACTGCGGGACCGATCCGTGGCTGGAGGTCAATGGCTTCTGGAACATCCCGGCAAGCGCATTGCGTGGCGAACCCGCCTGTGGTTGCGCTGGAATCCCGACCGGAATCCACTCGAGATGGACATGCGGCTCCGCGGCTGGCCGTGGATGCAGGGAATGTGGGGCTGGGTCGAGCCGACGTCGATCGCGCTGATCGCGTTTCGGTCCCTCGGGGATCGGCTCCCGCAGTCGGGCGTCAGCCAGGCGATCGAAGAAGCCGAGTCCATGCTGCTGGACCGGACCTGCCCGGACGGTGGCTGGAACCACGGACTCGGTCGCTCGCACGATGAAGACCTGTGGCCCTATCCGGATACGACGGCGTTCGTTCTCCTGGCTCTGGGACCGGATCGGTCTGACGAAGCCGTGGGGGAGGGGATTTCAGCTTTGCGGAGGATGCTCGAGAGTCCGGTTTCCCGGCTGAGCACGGCGCTCGGAATCCTGGCGTTCGAGAGTTTCGGAGAGAACACGGATGAATTGCGTCAGCGGCTGGTGCGGGAGTGGGCGGACCCGTTTCCACCGCCCACCACGCGCACGCTGGCCCTGTCATTGATGGCAGCCCGCGGCGACAGTCTCGGA
>JAENXO010000155.1 GCA_016649455.1 Gemmatimonadota bacterium
GCGGATCTGCCGAAGCACGGCTGCAGTTCCACGGGCGGATCCGGCCCGACGGATCGCGCGGCTCAGGCCTTCGGACAGGCCGATCTGCGTGTTCGACATCGAATCGACGCCCCCGCACACCGCGAGCTCTCCATGCCCCGTCTGGATCGAGGCAGCCGCCTGTGTCACCGCGGCGAGGCTGGTGGCGCACTGCTGAACCACCGACTGCGCCGGGACGTGCGGGTCCAGTCCGGCGTCCAGCCAGACTTCCCGGGCCCAGTTGCTGACCCGCAGGCTGGGGATTACCGCACCCCACAGGACCATGTCCACTTCGCCGGACCGCTCCACGCCGGTCCCTTTCGGCCCCGCAACCGTCTGCTGCAGGACTGGAACGGAAAGCCTCAAAGCGTCATACCGGGCGAGTTCACGGTCGATCCTGGTGAACGGGCTGCGAAGACCCGGGAGCAGGAATACCGGGCGTGAGTCGGACATGCGGATCCTCTCGTTCTCTCCGGTGCCGGTGATGCGTGGAGTCGCCAACCACCGATGGCCGCGAAGCCTGATCGACGCGCTGGCGCACGGTTCGATTCGCCTGCAAGATGGGACGCTGGCCGGAGGCTCGCCACTCGCCGTGCAGAAGGCAGCAAGGCGAATTACGTGCGAACGGGGTCTCTCGTGTGGGGATCGTGACCACATTGTAAACAACATGAAATGGATAATGGTAAAAGAAAATAAGACAGAGGGTTCGCCACGTGTTCGATTTGCTCCGAGTCCGACGGGATACCTGCATGTCGGGGGTGCGCGAACCGCCCTGTTCAACTACCTGTTCGCCCGGAACCAGGGTGGAAGTTTCCTGCTTCGCATCGAGGATACCGACCGGGAACGGTCGAGCGGCGAGATGACCGGGCAGATCCTGGATGCAATGGAGTGGCTCGGTCTGGAAGTCGATGAGCCGCCGGTCCACCAGGCAGACGGGATCGAGCGGCACAGCGCGGATGTCAGGACTCTGTTCGAGACTGGCAAGGCATGGCGCTGCTTCGCGGACCAGGATGAACTGGCCGAGGTAAGAGCACGGCTGCGGGAGGAGGGACGACCGCTCCGCCGCCAGGAAGTCCCCGGACACGGCGACGAAGAGACCGCGGCCCGGGTCGCGGCCGGCGAGCCGTTTGCCCTGTTCTACGCCATCCCGGGTGGAGCGACCACGTTCGACGACATCGTGCACGGGCCGACGACGGTCGAGCACGCACACATGGATGACTTCGTCCTTCTGCGCTCCGACGGCACGCCCGTGTACAACCTGGCGGTCGTTTCCGACGACATCGAGATGGGCATTACGCACGTGCTCCGCGGTGACGATCATCTGTCCAACACGCCCAAGCAGGTCCTGATCTACGAGGCCCTCGGCGTGACTCCGCCGTTGTTCGCGCACGTGCCGATGATTCTCGGACCGGACGGAAAGCGCCTGTCGAAGCGCCACGGAGCCGCATCCGTGGAGGCCTGTCGGGAGGAGGGAATCCTGCCCGAGGCGCTGGTCAACTTTCTGGCTCTGCTCGGCTGGTCACCGGGTGATGATCGTGAGGTCATGGACCTGGCCGAGCTGGTCGAGGCGTTCTCGCTCGACAGGATTCTGAAGAAGAGCTCCGTGTTCGACCCGGAGAAACTCGAGTGGCTGAACGGCCGGCACCTGCAGCTGAAGACCGCGGAGCGCCTCGCGCCGGTGGTGCTCGAGCTGTTGCCGGACATCGAACGCGACCGGGCGACGCGGGAGCGGGAACGGCTTCTCGCGGTGACCGACCTCGTAAAGACGCGCGCCCGGACCGTCGAGTCGATGGCCGACCAGGCGCGACCGTTCTTCACGCCGCTCGAGGAGCTGTCTTACGATGAGAAGGCCGCGCAGCAACACTGGAAGAACCCTGCGGAGGCGATCGAGAGACTGTCGGCAGCGCGCAACGTGATCGAGACGACCGAGCCGTTCGATCACGACACGCTTGAGGCGACGCTGCGCGCAGCAGCCGAGCGTCTCGAGATCGGAGCCGGGAAGATGTTCCAGCCGTTGCGGTTGGCGTTGATGGGCTCGGCCGAGAGTCCCGGGATCTTCGACGTGCTCACGCTGCTCGGCAGGGAGCGCTCCGTGGAGCGGATCGATCGGGCGCTCGAGGCGCTCGCCGCGCGAAATTCCGGTGGCCTCGACTCCTCGTCTCCCGTCGGTTCACCTGGTTCTCCGTCTCCGGAGAGTCCGTCGTGACGGAGTCGTTTTCTCCGCTGGACCGTGAGCACATGGAGCGGGCACTCTCGGAAGCGCGTCTCGGGGCGGAGCGCGACGAGGTCCCGGTCGGCGCGGTGCTCGTGGCACCGGACGGAACCGTATTCGCCGATCACAACCGCACGCGCGAAGTGGCGGACCCGACCGCGCACGCCGAAGTGCGGGTCATTCGACGGGCCGCCGGTAGACTGGGCGACTGGCGGCTACTGGATCACACGCTGTACGTGACGCTCGAGCCGTGCGCGATGTGTGCGGGCGCAATCGTCCTGGCCCGGATACCCCGTCTCGTGTTCGCGGCGGACGATCCGAAAGCGGGGATGTGCGGATCGCTGGACAACCTGGTGCAGGACGAGCGGCTGAATCACCGCGTGGCCGTGGAATCCGGCCTGCTACGCGATCCAGCCTCTGAATTGCTGCGGGAATTCTTCGGCGCACGCCGGCGGTCGGCCGCCGAGCTCCCGGTTCACGGGGCGGAGCCAACGATATGAGCGAGCAATCGATCGTCCTGGTGGCACCGGAGCTGCTCGAGCTGTCGGGTGCCGCGCCGGAGTGGCCGATGGGAGCCGCCACCGCGTTCGCTTCGCCCGCCGAAGGACCCGGTTTGGAATTCAACGCCCGGGTCGTGGCCGTGGTACCACTCGTCTCCCAGGCGGTTGGGAAGCCGGAACTGGACCGGTATCCGGCGCTGCGCGTCGTGGCCAACTACGGAGTCGGTACCGACAACCTGGATATTGCGTCCATCCGGTCACGCGGAATCGAGGTTACGAATACTCCGGATGTCCTGACCGACGCCACGGCGGACCTGGCGATCGCCCTCCTGCTGGCGGCCGCGCGCCGGCTGCGGGAGGGGCTGGAGCTGGCGCGGTGCGGCGAATGGGATGGCTGGCGCCCCACCCAGCTGCTCGGAATGGGACTTCAGGGCAAGGTGCTGGGCATTCTCGGGGCAGGGCGGATCGGCGTGGCCACGGCGCGGCGCGCTCGCGCGTTCGGGATGGAGATCGTGTACTGGGATCGGTCTGCGTCCAGCAGGATGGAGGCGGAAGCAGGAGCCACGCGCCACGAGCGGCTGGAATCTCTGCTGGCATTGTCCGACATCGTCAGCGTTCATGTGCCGCTGACCCCGGAGACGGAAGGCATGCTCGATGCGGAGCGCCTGGCCGCCATGAAACCCGGCTCGATCCTCGTCAACACGGCACGCGGCGCCGTACTGGATCAGGCAGCGGTGGCGGAGGCCCTCCGTTCGGGCCACCTGGCCGGGGCCGGACTCGATGTGTTCGAGAACGAACCTGAAATTCCGGCCGAGCTCAGGGAACTGCCGACCTGCTTCGTGTTGCCCCACCTGGGCAGCGCCACGCGGGAAGCCCGGAAGGCGATGTGGGAGCTGGCTGCCGCGAACGCGAGGGCGGTCCTGTCCGGATCGGAGCCGCTCACTCCGGTGATCGCCTGAACCCTGACCCTCCGGGCCGTCAGTCCGAGGTCCGTCCGCTCGCTCGCTCTTCCGCCCACTGCGGTGAGTCGAAGTCCTTCTCTCCGTAGAACCGCAGCAGCGCGAACAGCAATACAGCGCCGAGCAGCAGGGACAGCCAAACCGGGAAACCGAACGCGGTCGGAATATTCCCCACCAGGATGCCCACGACTCCTACCACAAGGGCATACGGCAGCTGCGTCCGGACATGGTCCACGTGATCACAGGCGGACGCCATCGAACTCATCACCGTCGTGTCAGAGATCGGCGAACAGTGGTCCCCGAATATCGACCCGGCCAGAACCGAAGCGATCGAGCCCAGGAGGATCACGTAGGCCGTTCCAGCCTCCGGATCCACGGTGCCGCCCAGCGCGACTGCAAGGGGAATCACGATCGGGAGCAGGATTCCCATCGTCCCCCACGACGTCCCGGTGGCGAACGCGATCGAGGCGGCGGTCACGAAAACGAGGGCTGGAAGAAGCTGCGCCGGGAGGTTCCCCTCCAGCAGGCCACTGATGTAGGGGGCCGTTCCGAGGACCTCCGTCACGAGGCCGAGCGACCACGCCAGGATCAGGATGATTCCGGCCAGGAACATGGCCCGCATGCCGCCCACGAGGCCGTCGATCGCCTGGTGCATCGAGAGGATCCGCTGCCCGACAGCGAGAGCGATCGCGACGAGGCAGCCGGTGAGGGACCCCCACAGCAGGGCATCGAACGCGCTGGCTTCGCCGAAGATCTCCCATATCGTTCCCGGCCGCCCCAGGTTCGACCGCCCCTGGAAGTACAGACCAATCAGCACCACGAAGACTACCGAGAGGACGGGTAGCACCGCGTTGTACCAGCGCAGCGGCGCTCCCTCCGCGGGCTCCATCTTGTCCGATCCGGCCTCGGACATCAGCATGGCGCCTTCCCTGTACAGACCTTCGCCTCGCGAGGCGCGGCGCTCCGCCTGCAGCATCGGGCCGAAGTCGCGCTGCAGGAAGACAATCAGCCCCACCATCAGCAGCGCCAGCAGGGGATAGAACAGATATGGGATCGAGTGGATGAAGATCGTGAACGCGTTCGCGGACTCGAGCGCTGCCGCCACTTCGGGAGTGTTCCCGGATTGTGCAGCCGCCGCAGCGAGACCGTCGCCGATCAGCGAGATTTCGAATCCCACCCAGGTGGAAACGAACACGATCGCGGCGACGGGCGCGGCCGTGGAGTCCACGATGTAGGCCAGCTTCTCGCGTGACACCTTCATGCGGTCGGTGATCGGTCGCATCGTATTGCCGACGATCAACGTGTTGGCGTAGTCGTCGAAGAAAATCGCCAGGCCGCTCAGGTATGTCGCGAGCTGGGCCCGCCGCGGGGTGGTGGCCAGGGGGCGTACAGCTTCCACGATGCCCTGAGTCCCGCCGCTCTTGCTGATTACGCCGACCATCCCGCCCAACAGGAACGAAAACACGAGGATCGCGGCATGGTCGTAGTTCACCAGTACCGGAGTGACGAACGTGTCGATCGCCCGCATCGTCCCGGTGATCGGATTGAGGCCGGCAAAGATGAAAGCCCCGAGCCACACGCCCACGAACAGTGACGTAACGACTTCCTTGAACACGAGCGCCAGAATGATCGCCAGCAGTGGCGGCAGCAGGCTCGTCCAGCCCGGAAACAACTTCGGGGAGACAGTAGCGACCGCCGGAGACACCGAGGATCGATCCCCGGTCGTGATCGAGAGCGGGAACTCCTCCCGTCCATCGATGCGCAGGTCCCTGATTTCCAGCGCCTCGCCGGGCTGCAGCACTCCGGCACCGAGTCGTCTGCCGGTGGCTCCAAGTACTGCGACGCGAATGGTGGAGTCGGTTCCGGGTGCCCGGATCGTGATTGCGAACGGGAGTCCAGCCAGGACGACGCGCGGAGCGTCGACCTCTACCGCCTGGGCTTTCGTCTGCGCCGAAGGGCGTCGGGTATCCGGAGTTCGCGCGGCGACCAACGCCACCGAAACGGCTATGAACAGGGCCGCCAGGGCTCCGATTTGGAGGCGTCGCATGGTCCTCCCGTCAATTCAGAGAACAGGCTCGGCAGGGCGCGGCCCGGCCATGGGAAGGCGGCGGCAAGCTAGGAACGGGGCCCGACCGAGACAAGCTGGCCTGCCCCGAGATCCCTCGAGCAGGGGAGTTTCGGGTCGGGCAAATCAGGCCCGTTGATCCCCCGCAACGCGGTCGGTATACTGCGGCGGGCCGGGACCCGGACACACCTCACTTTCGGTCCCGAGGCCCGCCCGCGCAGGCACATCGAATTGCCGTTCGGACTCGATCCCGGCCCCGCTCGGACCAGGGAGGACATACGGAATGACTTCAGAGAATGCCCGGCAGCTTCTCGACGCAGCCGGTGTGGACGAGACTCTGCATCGGCTTGCGTCGGAAATCACTGCCGGTGGCGGTGGAGAGGGACTCCTGCTGGTGGGAATCCGCAGACGGGGCGTTCAGCTCGCCGGTCGGCTGGCGTCGATTCTTCGGGACACCAGCGGCTTCGACGTTCCGACCGGAAGCCTCGACATCACACTGTACCGCGACGACCTGCACCAGATCGGGCCCATGCCGATCATCGGAATGACGGAAGTCCCCGGTGACATCGACGGCGACCGGGTGGTGATCGTGGACGACGTGCTGTTCACCGGGCGTACGATCCGGGCAGCGCCCCAGGAGCTGGCCGACTTCGGCCGGCCTCGCAAGCTCGAGCTTTGCGTGCCCGTGGA
>JAENXO010000235.1 GCA_016649455.1 Gemmatimonadota bacterium
GCGGCGAACGAACCGACCAGCAGGTGTTCATCGGCCGCACCGACGCGCTCTCGAATCAACCCGGGACGCTGCGGGTCGATCTCCCGCACATCGATTCCATTCGGTACGACCACGACACGCCCCGGCTCGACACCGGCGGCGAGCAGGTTGTCGCGACCGGCCTCGGACACTGCCAGGACCACGCTCGCGCGCCGCCACTTCCAGCTCGAGCGAGGCGGACCTGAAATTCGCCTCGAAGCAACGACCGACCCCGCAGAGCCTTCGAGGGCCGAGATGTACAGGAGGATACGCAACGCCTGCGCGTCGTGGGCATGGAGCACGTCCCAGCCGGTCTCGGCGACCCGGGCGAGCGTTCTCAACGCCCGGGGGTCGGACGCAGTCGACCATGGGAGGGGAATCACCGGTATCCCCAGGCTCTTCGCCTCGACAGCCAGCCGTGACCCCTCCAGCGTTGCCACGGCCTGCCGGATGCCCGGAACGTCGATGAGTGCCTCGACGAGGAGGCGTACCTGGTCGCGCGTAGCCCGCCACTCCTGGCCGGACTCGACGTGAAGAACACGAACGGGGGCTCGGTATTTCATTCCGGCCGGAAACTATGCGTATGTGACCGCACCGGGCAACGATTCGTGCACAGGAGAGACGAGTCGCGATACCCGCAGCGGCATCGCATCTTGCCTGTATGCGCCTTCCACCCTCCGACTGGATCCGGAATCGATTCGAGGTCGTGCGGACGCCCGACGCCGTGGCGTTCGTGCGATCCGATTTTCGTGAGGTCTTCGACCGGCAGCGCCTGCTCGAGTGTCCCGCGGGACGGGCAGCCAGACCCACGGATCTCACGGGTGGCCGGGGAGCTGCCTGGATTCTGTCCGCCAGGCCGTTCGGGGACGTCGTCATCCGGCCCTACAGGCGGGGCGGCTGGATCAGTCACTTCATGAAGCGACGCTACCTGGGCGGGGCGCGGGCATTTCAGGAACTGCTGGTGAGCGAGCGACTGCGCCGATGCGGGGCCCCTGTGCCTGAGGTTCTGGCCGCCGTGCAGGCACGGATCAGACCGGGCCCGGGCTACTCGGCATGTATCGTCACGCGTCGAGTTGCAGGCACGGTACCGGCGGCCGAGGCCCTGGCCCGGGTGCCGGAAGGCGAGTTGCGAGTCCTGATGGAGGATATCGGCAGGGCGATTCGGCGATGTCACCAAGCGGGTGGCTGGCACGCGGACTTGAACGCCTGGAACCTGCTCGTGCCCGAGGCTCGACCCGACCTGCCCGTCGTGGTGATCGACTGGGACCGTGGACGGTGGATTCCGGAGGGTGTCCCGGATCGGGCGGGCCGTGCGAATCTGTCCCGCCTCGAGCGTTCGCTACGGAAGCTCGAGCTCAGCTCGGCGCTCGAGGCCTGGCCGGCTCTCGAACTGGGCTACTCCTCGGAGCCGGGCCCCACTCCAGCCGCCTGACCACGCCGCGGCTTCAACGGCTGCGCCGGACGTCGTTCCCCTGTGTCAGTCGGGTTGCGTGAACTGGAGATCGTACAGCCGGCGGTACGTGCCGCCGCAGTCGTACAGTTCCGCGTGGGTTCCCGATTCGACCATTCGGCCGTTCTCCAGAACCAGGATCCGGTCAGCGCCCCTGACAGTGGACAGTCGGTGCGCGATCACGAACACGGTGCGGCCGGTCAGGAGTCGGTCCAGGGCCCGTTGAATGAGCAGTTCAGATTCCGTGTCCAGCGACGACGTCGCTTCGTCCAGGATCAGGATCGGGGGATCCCGGAGAATGGCGCGGGCCAGACCGATCCTCTGTCTCTGCCCTCCCGACAGCCGCACACCGCGGTCACCGAGCACGGTTTCATAGCCCTCGGGGAGGTCGTCGATGAACTCCTCCGCGTTCGCCGCGCGCGCGGCGGCACGGAGCTCCTCATCGGTCCACCGATCCGGATCTCCGTACGCGATATTTCGACGAACCGTGTCGTGGAAGATCACCGTCTCCTGGCTCACGACCCCGAACAATTCCCTGAGCGATGACAGGGTGAATTCCCGGATGTCCACTCCGTCCAGCGTGATCCCGCCGGACGTCGCGTCGATGAACCGGGGAAGCAGATCTACGAACGTCGTCTTTCCGGCCCCCGATGGCCCGACGATGGCGAGCACTTCTCCCGGCCGGACCTCGACCTCGATGCCTTCGAGCACCGGACTACCCGGCTCGTATTCGAAGCTCACGTCCTCGAACCTGATGTCCCGGGTCGGAACCGCCGCCGTGATCGAGCCGCCGGGTGGTTCAATCGGCACATCGAGGATCTCGTAGAAGCGGTCCGCTGCCGCCATCGACAGCTGCAGCTTGGCAGGATAATCCGCGATTGCCTTGAGCGGAGAAATCAGCTGAAGCGCGACGGTGACAAAGAACAGGAACTGTTCGGCCGTCAGTGAACCTTCGCCGAGCACCATCCAGGCCCCGATCCATACGAGGCCCAGAGCGACGACCGATGACAACGTCTCGGAGAGTGGAGATGCCAGGTCGGACAGGACCGAGGTCTTGAGGTTTCTTCGTCGGTACAGCTCGGAAATCGCCGCGAACCTCCGGCGCTCGTGGTCCTCCGCCCCGAACGACTTGACGAGCCGGATCCCGCTGACGTTTTCCTGCAGCACGCTGAGCAGCTCGCCCTGCTTGTCGAGAGCGTCGCGGAATCCGGTGCGCAGGCGCTTGAGAAGAGGAGCCAGCACCACGGCCAGGACGGGCACCATCGCCAGCGCGACGATCGTCAACTGCCACGAAGTCAGCAGGAGCACGACCGTGTACACGAGCGCGGTTACGATCTTTCGAATCACATCCGCCAGACCGTAACTGATCGCGTCCCGCGCGGCGCGGGTATCGGTGAGCACCCGCGTCAGAAGCTGTCCGACCTTGGTCTGTCCGAAGTAGCTGAGCGGCAGCAGTTGCAGGTGGTTGTACACGTCTTCCCGCATGTCCCGCTCCACGCCCTCGCGAACTGACAGGGCAGCCCAGCGGGATCCCACGAGCGCGGCGTTCTTCAGGACGATCGCCCCAAGAACGAGCAGGCAGACGTTGCGGAGGGACTCGAGCGGCGAGCCGGCGTCGATGAATCCGCCGGCGACGAAATCCAGGGCCCGTTCGAGGATCGTCGCCTGGGGACCGGTCAGGGCCGTTCCCGTTCCGAACAGGTTCTGCAACAGCGGGATCACGAGCACCAGGCTGAACACGTCCAGCCCGGTCATGATGACCGTGAGCACTGTGCTGAGCAGGAACAGCCCGATGAACGGTCTGAGATAGCCAAGCAGACGCATGTACGAGCCGGATCGACTCAAGGCGCGCTCAGCCTCTCGGAGTGAGAAGCGCGGCCGGGAGAATCATCTCCTCCGGGCTGACGCCGCCGTGCAGAAAGCTGTCCCGATATCGGCTTTGATACTCCCGGAGCTTGGTCGGATACACGAAGTAGTAGTCCTCTCGACACAACACGTAGTTGGTCTGAAACCCGCGCGAGGGAAGGCGCAGATCGTCGGGGTGCGAGGCCGCGAAAACGGCGGCCGGATTTTCGACCCGCAGGTCTCGACCGAACTTGTAGCGCAAATTTGCGGTCGCATCGCGTTTGGCGTACACGACCGCCGGGCGATTGCAGTGAACCGAACCGTGATCCGTGGTCAGGAGAACCGTGACTCCACGACGTGCCGCCTCGCGCAGGGCTTCGAGAGCCGCTGATCGCTCGAACCAGCCGAGCGTGAGGGATCGCAACGCTGCCGCGTCCCGCGCAACTTCCCACAGCAGACGGGATTCCGACCTGCCGTGCGTCAGCAGGTCCACGAACGCGAAGACGATGGCCGTGGCCGACGGTCTGGACAGCCAGCCGGGGAGCCGAGTGAGCAGGCTTTCTCCCTGCTCGGCGTTGAACACCTTTTCGTAATGCGTCGAGATTCCCGGTCCGGCGAGCTCTCGAACGTGCGCCGCGAACAGCTCGTCCTCGAAGGCGTTGTATCCCTCTTCTTCGCCCGATGCGTACCAGCCCGGACGCGCTTCCTCGAGTTCGTCCGGAAACATGCCGCTGAAAATCGCGTTGCGCGAGAACGGTGTGGCCGTCGGGAGAATCGACGAGTACAGGATCTCCTCGATGTCGAAGTGCTCTTCGAGCAGCGGGCGCATGGCCCGCCACTGATCGAGTCGAAGACAGTCCAGCACGAACAGCATGCATGCTGATTCCTCGGAAATCACGGGCTGCAGGAACCGCCGTATCACGTCCACTGACAGAACGGGTCCGGCCTCTCCTCCCTCATGCGTCCACTCCGTATACTCGCGGGCCACGAGGTCTGAGAATCCTCGCCTCACGTCCGTCTGCAGCGACCACAGGATCTCCCGCAGGTCCGACTCACCGGCCCGCTCGAGGCCGAGTTCCCAGTCGACGAGCTCAGAGTACAGGTTCGACCAGTCCGTCCACGTAGAGGCACGCCCGATCTCATCGCGCAACTCGCCGAACCGGCGGGTGAACTCCTTCGCGATCTGTTCATGTCGCAGACGCGGACCCGCCAGCAATCGTGTAACGACGGAAAGAACCTGCCTCGGGCTGGTGGGCTTCACGATGTAGTCATCGGCCCTGCGGCCGATCGCCTCGTGCATCGTGTCGTCGGTCTCGCTCTTCGTCACCATTACGACGGGGAGTCTCCGACCCCTGGCACGGATCTCGGACAGAACTTCGATTCCGCTCAGGCCCGGCATCTGCTCGTCGAGCAGGACGAGGTCGTAGCTCTCACGATCCAGCAGTTCCAGAGCGTCAGTGCCGTTCATCACGGCATCGACGTGATATCCCTCGCGCATGAGCATGATCGTATGCGGACGAAGAAGATCCACCTCGTCGTCCACCCACAGGATCCGACCCTTGTTCAAGCTGCCTCCACTCTGGCCCCGGGGCACGGGTTGCTCCGCGGCGTTTTCGTCGGTCCCTGACGCCTGACGCCCGACGACGCA
>JAENXO010000065.1 GCA_016649455.1 Gemmatimonadota bacterium
GACGTTCGACCGCATCGTCTCGGTGGGAATGTTCGAGCATGTCGGGCTGCCGCATCACCGGACGTTCTTCCAGGTGGTGCACGACCGTCTGAAGCCCGACGGGGTAGCGCTGCTGCACACGATCGGGCGGGCGGACGGTCCGGGGATCACAGACGACTGGACCGCGAAATACATCTTCCCCCGGGGATACGTGCCGTCGCTGTCCGAGATCATGAAGTCGGTCGAGAAAGTCGGGTTGTACGTGACCGACATCGAAGTTCAGCGCATGCACTATGCGTTCACCCTGGAGGAGTGGCAGAGGCGGTTCCAGGCGCGGCGCGGGGAGCTCGTCGAGATGTACGACGAGCGGTTCTGCCGGATGTTCGAATGGTACCTGGCAGCGAGTGAGTACGCGTTCCGGAACATGGGGCACGTGGTGTTCCAGATTCAGCTGGCGCGCCGGCAGGACGCCGTACCCCTGACGAGAGGCTACCTGATCCGCGAGGCCGAATGGACTGCTTCATGAGGACGTCGGTGGTTTTTTCCGCGGTGGTCGTACTGACCGCACTGGTTGGACAGCCGCGATTGTGCCAGGCGCAACAGGAGTTCGGGTGGGAGCGCGGGTGGTACGCAGACGGGACGAGCGACTGGTACACAGTCCGAGATGGCGACCGGGTACTGATGAGCACGGCCACGCTCCGGCCGGACAGCACGATCGCCGGGCTGGTATTCGAGCTGGATCTGTCCGACCCGGATACCGCGAGGTCCAGGCCTTACGGTTCGAACGCGGCGTGGACCCTCTTCGAACTCACGTTCGACGGAGGTGACACATTCCTGATCGATGGCACGCCGTTCTCCAGGGCTCCCGCCACGAATGAGGGGGAGGACTACGAATTCCTGGAAGAACGCCCCGTGAACCGGTACGGGCTGATGTTCCTGATCAACCAGCTCAAACAACACGGGGAATCGTTGCCCGACCGGTAGACCGGAGCGGGCAACGGTTACGGACCTGACCGGCCGGATCGGCCGCTCGCGCCGGAGCGCATTCCGCCGCGGGCCCCGCCGGACTGTCCCGACCCGGACCGGCCGGCAGCCGACTGGCCGCTCCTTTGCTGCTGCCCGCTCGCGCCGGACTTCCCTCCCTGCCGCTGCCTGTCTCCAGCCTTGCTTCCCTGTGCGTCACCGGTACCGGTTCCGGGCTCATGCACCCTCGTCCGGGTCCGCTGCTCAGTCCGGACGGCTGTGTCCGATCCCTGCCGGGTGCCCGGCTCCGGGTTCTGCGTGCGCACCCGTTCCTGGGTCTGGGTTTGCACAGCCGCATCGTCGGGTCCGACGGGTGTCTCCTGAGCTGTGAGGACGGCGGGCAGGCCGAAGGCCAGAACGACGGTTAGAACTGTCAATCGAAGGATCATCGATCTTCTCCCTTAGGCCCTGTGCTGGCTTCACTCATTCAGTGGTCAACCCATAGACGAGCGGAGAACCTCGAAGGTAACGATCCCGGAACTTGCTCTGTCACGGTCGCGCGGAAACCGATGCCCGCCGAACCCGCTCAGTGGCCTCCCGATTCCGACCGGTCGATGGGCCGGGTGCTCAGGAAGTCGCCGTACTGCAGCGGCTCCTCGAGTCGACAGGACCAGACGAGTCGATCCTGCCACACCGTCTGGTCGGGGCAGGAGTCGCACATGTCCTGCCGCCCGTCGGGCAGCATATCCACCGGCTGGATCATCATGATCGACTGGAAATGAGCCCGTCCGAGCGCCCGATCGGGACGGGTGAGCAGCGTGCGGAGCCAGGCCCCGGCCGCTCCCGCCACGCCTGGATCCACGGCTGAAAGCAGCATCATCGATCGTCCGTGCCGGAGGGTGCGCGGGTGCGCATAGGCGAGATAGCGGCCACGCCGCAGGTGGTGCGTCGTCTGCGCCAGTTCCATGAATTTTGGACCGACGTAGCCGTAGATCTTTTCCTTCGTCCCGATACGGCCGGTGAGCAGCCACTTGAACGAATCCGGGCGCGCAGTACCGTTCAGATATGCACTCGGCTGGAAGTCCGGAAACCGCTCCTGAACCGTCGCGAGGACCTCGGTGGACTGGATGTCGTAGCGGCCGAACTCGGTTGTCGAGTACACCGTATCCAGCTCGATATCGTTACCGCCGAGGTGATACTGCAGGTCATGTCCGACCAATCCCGCCCGGAACGCGATGAACACCATCACGTTGACGATGTCGATGTGATTGTGGGCCCACTCCACCAGGTCGGGCACCTCGGGCAGCGTATCCTCGTAGACCGTGGAGTTGAACGAGCACGACAGGTCTCCGACCCCGGCGATCAACTCGGCGAATTCGAGCCTGAGATCGTTGGTCTCGATCTCGGACTTGTTCTTCCACCCCGGTCGGTTCTGCTTGCTGTCGATGTGGAGGGTGAGCCCCCACAGACCGGCCTGCTTCAGCTCGCCGAGCAGCTCTCGGCTGAGGGCCAGTCCATTCGTGTTCAGAATCGGCTTGATGTCGCGGTTCGAGATGTTGGCCACGATCGACACGATCTCCGGATGGCACAGCGGGTCTCCGCCCGCGACCGAGATCCCGTCGGCGGTTCGCAGCCGGGTGAACACGTCCAGCTCGTGGTCTATCAGTTCCAGGCTCTTGTGGTTCTTCGGGTCGTTGGCCCGATAGCAGCCGAAGCAGGCGAGGTTGCAGGCGGCCGTCGGTTCGAGCCACGAGATCGAGTTGTCGGGCAGACTCCAGGGAAGTCGATACAGCTGGCGGTGGTCGAGAAGGGCTTGCATGCATTCCCCCAAATTTACTGTTGGACCGACAGTCGAGGACGCACCCGGTAGCGGGCTGACAGAGCCGACCAGAGAGTCATGTCGGCGCGCAAGGTAGCGGTTACCGCAGAGCAACGGAACCGGTGTGACAGGACGGCAGCGGGGCATGCGGGACAGCCATTTCGGTGGGACCCGCGTGGCACTACGATCGAGCGTCACCCGGACGTGAACACCCTCAATGAGAAGTGAGGTCCGCATGCTCCGTCGTGCGCCGTTCAGCCTCGTCCTGTCAGCGATTCTGGGCTCCGCCGGGTGCGGATCCGAGCCCACGGTGCCCGGTCTGATTCCGCTCCCCGAGAGCGTCAGCCTGCGTTCGGGCGAGTACCGCCTGACGGCGGAAAGCTCGATCCTCGTGTCCGATCCCGGGGATGGGGAACTGGTGCGCCTTGCCGAATATCTCGCGGAGCCGATTCGGGTGGCCGGCGGCTTTCCCCTGCCGGTCAGTGGACCGGCGGACGGATCGGACGGCGCGATCCGGCTGAGCCTGGACTCGACCTCGCCTGCCGCGGCCGGGCTGCCCGACACGCCCCTCGCCCGGCCCGAGAGCTACGAGATCTCGTCGGGTCCGGCGGGGATCGAGATCCGGGCCGCATCGCACGCGGGATTGTTCTACGGGATCCAGAGCTTGCGGCAACTGCTTCCGCCGGGTGCCACCACGGGTGCCCGAAGCGCCGCGGAGGGCGGGTGGACCGTGCCGGCGCTCGAGATTCGCGACGGCCCCAGGTTCGTATACCGCGGGCTGCACCTCGATGTCGGACGGCACTACTTCACGCCGGAATTCATCAAGCGATACATCGACCTCCTGGCCAGCTACAAGCTCAATGTCTTCCACTGGCACCTGACGGAGGACCAGGGCTGGCGGCTCCAGATCGATCGCTATCCGCGACTCGCCGAGGTCAGCTCGCAACGCAGGGAGACGATTCTCGAGAAGAACTTCGATCCGTACGTGGGTGATGGGATCCCGCACGGCGGCTTCTACACCAAGGACGACGTGCGCGACATCGTCGCGTACGCGGCGGAGCGCTACGTGACCGTGATTCCGGAGATCGAGCTGCCGGGGCACTCGGTCGCCGCACTGGCCGCATATCCGGAGCTGGCCTGCACGGACGGACCGTTCGAGGTCGCCACGGTGTGGGGAGTCAAGGAGGACATCTACTGCCCGCACGAGCGGACGTTCGAGTTCCTCGAGGGCGTATTGACCGAGGTGATGGAGCTGTTCCCGTCGCCATACATCCACATCGGTGGAGACGAGGCCCCGAAGGCGCGCTGGGAAGAGAGCGCTGTGGCACAGGAGGTCATGCGCCGGGAAGGACTGGCCGACGAGCACGAGCTGCAGAGCTGGTTCATCCAGCGTATCGAGAGGTTCCTGCTCGAGCACGATCGCAGGTTGATCGGGTGGGATGAGATCCTCGAGGGAGGCCTCGCCCCGCAGGCGACCGTGATGTCGTGGCGCGGTGTGAACGGCGGTATCGAGGCGGCGCGGCAGGGCCATGATGTGATCATGACGCCCACCAGCCACATGTACTTCGACTACTACCAGGGAGCAGACCAGTCAGCCGAACCCCTGGCGATCGGCGGGTATCTGCCGCTCGAGAAAGTCTATGCCTTCGAGCCGGTCCCGGCGGAGCTCACCGGGTCGGAAAGCCGGCACATTCTCGGTGTGCAGGCGAACGTGTGGACGGAGTATATCAAGACTCCCGAATACGCCGAGTACATGGCGTACCCGCGAGCGCTGGCCCTGGCGGAAGTCGCCTGGTCGCCGGCGCTGACCCGCGACTGGTCCGGATTCATGGCACGGCTCCCGGCGCAGCTCTCCCGGCTTGAAGCGCTCGGGGTGAATTTTCGGATCCCGCAGCCGACGGGTCTGGAAGAGGATGGGCTCACGCTGTCAGACAGGCTGATCGTCGAACTGGGCAACCCGCTACCGGCGGCTGAACTTCGCTACACGCTCGACGGGTCCGAGCCGGGTCCGGAGTCCCCCTTGTACCGGAAGCCTCTGAATCTGAAGCTGGACGAGGGCGGCACCACCGTCTCTGCGCGAGTATACCTGCCGGGCGGGAAGGGGGGGCCGATTGCCCGTGCGCGGCTTGCCCGGACCTCGCTCCGACCGGCCCAGGATGTCGATGGTCTGCAGCTTCGTCCGGGGCTGGAATTCGCCTATGCGGAGGGCCCGTTCGAATCGGCTCGCGAGGTCTCCGATGCGCCCGCGATCAGACGTGGTCGGACGCCGCGCGTACAGCTGACCGGAGAGGAGCGCCCCGAGGACTTCGGCCTGCGCCTCGATGGATATCTGCAGGTTCCGGACGACGAGCTGTATACGTTTGAATTGACATCAGATGATGGATCGCAATTATATGTGAACGCTATACTTGTAATAGATCATGATGGATGGCACGGGGCCACCGGGAAGATCGGTGCGGTCGCCCTCGCGAGCGGGCATCACCGGCTCAGCGTGCTGTTCTTCCAGTCCGGAGGTGGGCGGGATCTCGCACTCCGGGTTCGTCGCGGTGACGGTCTGTTCGAAGCCGTGCCGGACGAGTGGTTCAGCGCTGCGCAGACAGAGGTGTTCTGAATGACCGATGAATCTTCGAGTACCCTGATCCAGCGGGTCGGAGAGTCCTGGGGCTCCGCATTCCGTGACATGGTCCTGATCGTGTCCAGCATCCTGATCGCGTTCAGCCTCGAGGCCTGGTGGGACAGTCGCAGCACCCTGCACGAGGAGCGGGCGGCCCTGTCGGCGGTGCGGGATGACTTCCGGGCGGCACGCCAGGAGCTCGATTCGGTTCTGGTCCGAAACGAGAGGGTCGTCGAGACCGTCGGCGTCGTACTCGCACTGAATTCGGAGGATGTGGCGAGGCTCGCCCCGGACTCCGCCCTGCAGCTGCTGCATTATGCCTACGGCGGCGGCCTGACGTTCGATCCGCCCACCGGGGCGCTTCAGGCCCTGCTGTTCGCCGGCACGCTGGGAGACATTCGAAATCACATTCTGGCGGCCGAGCTGTCCGCCTGGCCCGGCTTGATGGACGAAATCGACGAAGACCAGGTGTTCATCATCGACTCCTTCAACCGACTCCAGGATATCCGCGTACGGACGGGGACCATGGAGCAATCGATGATCTTCCGCGGACTCCTGCCGGGTCCCGCCAAGATGAGTCAGAGCGAGGTGCTCGCCGCGCTTCTCGCCGCACCGCAGGACCGTGAAATCCTGGCGCGTCACATGGCGTCGGTGCAGGGGCTGCTGGACGAGCTCGGAGATGTGGATCGGCGGCTCGACGCCCTGCTGGAGCAGCTGGACGCCGAGCTCGGAGATTCGGTCAGCGACGGCTCGCGAGGATGAAGTACAGCAGGTAGGTGAAGCTGGTGGCCGCGGCAGCCACGTAGGTGAGTCCGGCTGCGTTCAGGACCCGCGTGACCCCGGCCTTTTCTACCGGGTCCACAATCCCCAGGGAATCGAGCTGCGCAACCGCACGACGGCTGGCATCGAACTCCACGGGCAGCGTGACGAACTGGAACAGCACGGCAGCGGCGAAAAGTACGATCCCGAGCGTGATCAGGCCGGCCGCGTTCAGCAGCATGCCGCCGAAAATCATGTACGGGGCCATACTGCTGCCCAGACTCGCCACCGGTACGAGCTTCCCGCGGATCTGCATCGGGGCGTATCCCTGGGCGTCCTGCATCGCATGGCCGACTTCATGGGCGGCGACACCGAGGGCGGCCACCGTCCGCTGACCGTAGTTACCCTCGGACAGCCGAACGATCTTCTTCCGCGGATCGTAATGATCGGTCAACTTTCCAGGAATCGGCGCCACCTGGACGTTTCGGATTCCGTTGGCCTGGAGAATCCGGGCAGCAGCTTCGGCGCCGGTCATGTTCTGGGAGTTCCGTACCTTTCCCCAGACGGCATAGGCCGTTTTCAATCGCCACTGGACGAGCATGCTGGCGATGAACGCGATGCCGCCGATCACATAGAATCCCATTCCACTCCTTCACGGTTGCGGTTTGCGGGCACGGATACTCTCCTACAGTATAGCTGTGATAGAGGTTCATCCACGAGTTGGACTTTCGGGCATCCAGCCCGAGACAGTCATGGACTTCAGCCTGGAGGTATCCTTGCACCGGCACCGGCTAACGGCCGCCGCGGTCACTATCGTCCTGGCCCTGTCTCCGGCGGCCTGTCTCAGCCAGAACGCTGAGCCTCTCCAGGTAGGAGACGCCGCCCCCGGGTTCGAGATCGAAGGGGCGAACCGCAGCGGGATTCTCGACGCGCCCGTGCGCCTGGGCGACTACCGGGGCAAGACGGTCGTCCTGGCGTTCTTCTACAAGGTCAGGACCCCTGGCTGAACAGTTCAAATGGAAGCGTACCGTGATCAGTACGCACGAATCTTCCGCGACGGGAACGACATCGTCCTGATCGCGATCAGCACCGATGATGCGGACGCACTCGCATCGTGGGCGAAGGACGCGGACTTCCCGTTCCTGTTCGGGAGCGATGCGGGTTCGGCGGTAGGCAAGAAGTACGGCGCCTGGCGGTCACTCCCCGGCGGGGGCGCGATCGACAACCGGACCGTGTTCGTGATCGATGCGGAGGGCGTGATCCGCTACGTGGCGGCTCCGTTCCGCGAAGTGGACCCGACGGCCTACGACGAACTGGCGGATGCCATCGACCGGATCGCGGGCCCGGCCTCGTAGTCGACGAGCCGGGCCTCGAGGTCCAGCCGGAGCTGGCGGGCCGGCGAAACGATCTCGAGCCCTGAGTAGAACTCCGCCCGGTCCTCGGCCTCGCCGATAAGGGCTGCGCCGAGTGCCCAGGCCGGGAGCGGGATGCCGGTCCATGCCCACGCGAGGCCGGGCACCAGGAAGCCCAGCCCGAGCCGGGCAGCGGCGCCGGGCCAGCCGAAGGCCGCCGGGCTCGATCGCGATGTCTTCGGTATGCGCCGTGCGACGTACCTGTACAGCTTGAATGCTCCGACCGGCGCCGCGAGCCAGGCGATGCCTGCGAGCAACCCGGCCAGGTAGAGTCCGGTGAGGAGAGCTCCGCCGCTGTGCAGCGCCGGACGTCCCCCCTGAAACACGGGCCGATATACGCTGTCGGCTGAGACAAGTGCCAGCAGCCCGGCCGCGAGCCCCAGCCACCCGATGCCCGTCGCGAATTCGCCGGGCGGCCACGCCAGCGACAATGTGCCGAGCGCGCCCAGGGCCCCGAATCCCAGCACTTCGCGGCTGACCGGGGACCTTCGGAGATTGAGAATCGCCCGCCAGGCCCGGGCAGGGCGCCCCAGGTGGGCCAGGCTGAGCAGGGCCGCGACACCGGCGATCGCCGCGAAGACGAGCGCTGGTATGCGGAGCGTCCCTACGACCCCCGCCGACAGCAGGGCGAACAGAACGGTCAGCAGAAACGTGAACCCGGCGAGCGACCACTCACTCGACAGCCCGATCGACGGCTCGTTCCGAAGATCGTCCGGTATCTCTCCTCCCGATTCGAACTCGCCGCTTCCGGTCGGCGACTCCGCCCCCTGCTCAGCGCGGCCGGTTCGGGGCAGGATGCGGATCGACGGGCCGAGATCGGTTTGCGGAAATCCCTCAATGTCGGCGGTGAGAAGCTCCGCCGGAAGTTGCGCGTAATCGAGCGCGCCGGTGGGACACAGGGAGGCGCACGCCGGGGCGAGACCATCGGCGAGTCTGTGCGAGCAGAAGGTGCACTTGCCCATGACGCCATTCTCGGGCTCGAATCGGGGCGCACCGTACGGGCAGGCCCACGAACAGTACTTGCACCCGAAACACAGCTCAGTCCGGATGAGCACGGCGCCGGTCGCGGCGTCACGTTCATACGCGAGGGCGGGGCAGGAGTGCATGCACGCCGGTTCCTCGCAGTGATTGCAGGCCAGCGAGAGGTGAAACAGCGGCACGCCGGGAAGCGCGCGCTGGTTGAACGTCAGCACGCTTCTCCAGCTGCGGTCGGGACCGAGCTGATTCTCGATCGAGCAGGCCAGCTCACACGCCTGACAGCCGGTGCAGCGGTTCGGATCGAAGACGAACGCGCCTCTCAACTGGCCGGCTCGACTTCGACCAGGTTGTCGTGGAACGCTGCGCCGTGTCCGATATCGGTCTCGCGGCCGGCGGAACAGAAGTTCACCGTCCCGCCCTGGGAGATCCACCAGCCGTTCGTGACGCTCACACAGCCGGGTTTCAGGCCGTGGTCGAGCCGGGCCGGAACCCTGAGCTCCCCCCGGTCGTTGAATACGCGCACCGTGGTACCGTCGACGATGCCGCGGCTTCCGGCGTCCTCGGGGTGCACGTGAACGAACGGACCCGGGTCGAGCCGGCGGATCATCTGCAGGTTGCCGAACTGGGAGTGGATCCGATTCTTGGTGTTCGGCGTCATGAGATACAGCGGGTACGGTCCTCCCGCGGGTAGGGCCCGCACTGATTCCACCGCCTCCTTGAACACGGGGAGCGGGTCGATTCCCCAGCGCCGTTCGGCTTCCCGCGATACCAGCTCGATCCGCCCGGAAGGAGTCGGGAACTCACCATCGGCGAAGGCTATTTCTTCGTGTCCCGGGGGC
>JAENXO010000364.1 GCA_016649455.1 Gemmatimonadota bacterium
CGACCTCGTCGTCGGTAAGCACACCGGCGTCGGTAAGCCGATCGACGAAGGTGTTGATCGGATCCCGCTCCCGCTCCTGCGCCACCTCTTCACGGGTCCGATAGACCCCATGCGCCGGATCGGACATCGAATGGCCGAGATACCTGTACGTCTGGGCCTCGATGAACGTCGGGCGCTTCTCCTCCCGCGCCCGGACGACCGCCCGCTTCATGGCTTCGTGCACGGCGAGCACGTCCTGCCCGTCTACCTGTTCGGCCCGCTTGCCCTGGTAGGCGCAGGCGCGCATGAACAGCTCGTCGACCGCCGCCACGCGGTCGATATCCGTGCCCATGCCAAAGGAGTTGTTCTCGACGACGTAGATGACGGGCAACTCCCACTTGGCTGTCATGTTGAACGCCTCGTGGAACGGCCCCCCGTTCACCACCGAGTCACCGAAGAAGCACAGGCACACCTGGTCGGTCTTCCGGTAGCGGATCGCATAACCGACACCGGTGGCGAGCGGCAGGTGCGTGCCCACGATTCCATGCCCGCCCATGAAATTCACGGCCTTGTCGAACATGTGCATCGATCCGCCGGCCCCTCTCGAGCAGCCGTCGATCCGGCCGTACAGCTCCGCCATTACCTTCCGGGGGCTCATGCCGCGCACCAGGGCCTGGGCGTGGTCGCGGTAGGCGGTGATCACGTAGTCGTCTTCACGGAGCGCGCTGATCGCGCCGGTGGCGACCGCCTCCTGCCCGATGTACAGGTGGCAGAACCCCCCGATCTTCCCGACCTGGTAGGATTCGGCGGTCTTCTCTTCGAACCTGCGGGACATGAGCATCGAGCGGAGCATCTCGAGGAGCTTCTCCCTCGGGACTCCGCTGAACTGCTCCTGGTCCACTGCGTCTTCAGTGCTGGCCAACGCTGTTCCTCCTCAGGCGATTCCGGCGCGCGCCCGAAGCTCTTCCACCTGCTCCCGCGCGTGATAGCTGCTACGGACCAGGGGTCCACTCTCGACATGCAGGAAACCGAGCTCCTCGCCAAGCGTCTTCCACTCGGCGAATTCCTCTGGTCCGACGTAGCGGTCGATCGGCAGGTGCTTTTCGGTCGGCCTCAGATACTGGCCGAGCGTGAGAATCTGCACACCGGCCTCGAGTGCATCGCGCATGAACCCGCGCACGTCGTCCGAATTCTCTCCGAGGCCCAGCATGATTCCGGTCTTGATCAGCACGTCCGGGTCCAGGCCGCGCGCCGTGCTCAGTACGTCCAGCGACCGCCGGTAGCGACCACCGGGCCGGGCCGTCTTATGCAGCCGGGCGACCGTCTCCATGTTGTGATTGAAGATGTCGGGACGGGCCTCGATCACCCTCGCGATGGCCTCCACGTCACCCCGGAAATCAGGCGTGAGCACCTCGACCGAGCACTCCGGAAGCCGGGCCCGGATCTCCTCGATCGTCCAGGCGAAGATCCTCGCGCCGCCGTCGGGCAGATCGTCCCGGTCCACGGACGTGATCACCACGTGCCGTAGCGCGAGCTGTTCGATCATCTCGGCCACGCGGCGTGGCTCATCCTCGTCCAGCTCCTCCGGGCGTCCGTGGGCGATCGCGCAGTACGGGCAGTTCCGGGTGCACATGTCCCCCATGATGAGGAACGTGGCGGTGCCGGAATCCCAGCATTCGCCGATGTTCGGGCAGTGGGCCTCTTCGCACACGGAATTGAGTCCCATGCTGCGCATCATCTGCTTCAAGGACCGGTAGGTGTCTCCGCCCGGGGCCCGGACCTTGAGCCAGCTCGGCTTCCGTTCCGGCCACGACGGCGCCGGACCACCACAGCCGCCGGCACCCGGGGCGGGTGCAGGCGAGTCCGTATCGGTTTGTATTACCGTCAGCTGTCGCATCTCACGCTCGGTTCGAGTTCAGCAGGTACTGCCGGATGCGGAACACGCAAAACTACCCGTTGCCGGCAAGCGCGTCTACCGGAATGGGCTGCACTCCGCGCGTTCCGGCGAGCCCCCTGTACCCCGACTCGGAGAGCATGTTGCCCACTGTCCTGCGGCTGGATATTCTGCTTCGCGCACACGCTCAACCGCGGAACCTTCGCTCCGCGCGACGTTTCCGAAGATCGACCGCATCGACAGGGAGACCATGACATACATCATCGCACAGCCGTGCATCGGCACCAAGGACGCCTCGTGCGTCGACGTGTGTCCCGTGGACTGCATCTACGAGGGGGAGGACCAGTACTACATTCACCCCGAGGAGTGCATCGACTGTGGCGCCTGTGTGCCGGAATGCCCTGTCGAAGCGATCTTCCCGGACGATGAAGTACCGGAACAGTGGACGGAGTTCATCGCGAAGAACTACGTCAAGTTCGACGTTCCGCCGCCGGCCTGACGCTAACGTCACTCAGGCCCCGAATTGGGCGATGGACGCCCGGCTCCCGATCTCTCGCGGGGCCGGGCGCTCGTATTGAAGGTAGAACCAGGCAGGAGCAGGAGCCGGATCTGGTGACGGAGATGCAGAGGAAGTTGATCGTGAGGCTGGTCGGAATGGCAGGGATCGCTTGTGTCGGTCTCGCCGTCCCGACGATTGCGCCGGGGCAGACGGTTCCGTCAACCGAAGCTGTGGAACCACCGGCCCTGCCCACGGGTCGGGATGAACTCGTGCGGGTCGTGAACCGGGCCGACGAGCGGATCATCGAATACGTGATCGGGCCCATCGAGCTCGATTCGGGAATGTCTCATCTGCGCACGCCGATTCAGATGACGGGAATACCGATCGCCGGCTGGTTCCATGGATTCGCCGTTTCGATGAAGGACTCGGACGGTAATCGGATTCCGATCGAGACGCTGCAGTACGTGAATCTCATCGACCCGGACCAGCGCGAGCTGTTCTCTCCGGTGGCGAGGCGGTTGATGGCGGCGGGCACCGAGACCTCCCGGCAGACCCTGCCGACCCTGATCGGGTACCCGGTGCAGCCGGGGGACCGGTTCCTCATAGCCGCTATGTTCGCCAACCCGACCGGTACCGACTATCCGGAGGCGTACCTCCACGTCGAGTTCAACTACAGTCTCGAGGGCGAGAACCTGATCGAGCCCCGCAACGTGTATCTGTTCCAGCTGGATGTGATGGGATTCGTCGGAGACAAGGACTTCGTCGTCCCGCCGGGCCGCAGCAAGCGAGCCTGGCAGGGAATTCCCGCGGTCGAGGGGCGGATCCTCGGAATCGGCGGTCACACCGGTGATTTCGCGACCAGGCTCCGGCTGCTGAACGTGACCAGCGGTGAGGTGCTGTGGGAAGTCTCTCCGC
>JAENXO010000107.1 GCA_016649455.1 Gemmatimonadota bacterium
CCGGAGCGGCAGATGCAGCCGGAGCGGCCGGCGTCTCGGGCAGGCCGCGGCGAACCGGCTTCGGCTTGACCGAAGGCTTGCGCGGCTTCTCCTCGATCTCCACCTCGAATTCGGCCGCCGCCTCGACAACCCCTGTTTCAAGCTCGATTGCCGCATCATCCTCCGCGGCGAGCTGTTCTGTTTCCTCGTCGAGCTCCGCGGCAGGCTCTTCCACGACGGATTCAATCTCGTCCGCCGTTTCCTCTGCCTCGACTTCGATCCCGATCCCAGTCTCCTCCAGCGAGGCGGGAGCGGTGTCGTCGAATTCATCCGCTGCCACCTCGACCGACTCCTGCTCGGCCTCCGGAGTGGCGTCGCCCTCCAGGTCGGCGAAGATCGTGTCCGGCTCCGAATCGGCCACGTCGGCCTGCGCCCGCTCCGTGTCCTCTTGCGCTTCCGCGGTCTCGGCCTCCACGGGCTGCGGAGCAACCCGCCGCCGACGACGCCTGCGCGTACCGGTGGACTCCGAGTCGCCCTCGCCCACCGTTCCACGACGCTCTCGCTCGAGGCGCGCGCGAAGCCTCGCGATCTGAACGTCCGTCACCGTGGACATGTGGCTTCGCACCCTCACGTCCATCTGGTGAAGCATCAGAATCAGCTGCTTCGAATCGACGCCGAGTTCTTCGGCTGCTTCATACACGCGGTAATTCGCCAACGCCCGTCCTCCTGAGTGTTTTCCTGCGCGTGCCGTTCCAGCACGACTTGTCCTGCCCTGCTTCAAATTCTACTGCTCATGCCGACCGCCCGGCGCAATGTCGAGGACAGCCTCACGTGCGAGGATCTGCCTCATCCGCTGCGCGAGTCGGGCGTCCTCGATTCCGATCACCACCGCGCGATCCCGACCGATCGCCCTGCCAAGCGCCTCGTGGCTCCCGCAAAGCAACCACGGCGTTCCCGTCGCTTCGAACACCGGAACCACTCGACTCCGAGCATTGTCCCCTGCATCTCTGGCTACGAGCGCCAGGCTCAACGACCCGCGGCGCGCGGCTTCCCTCACGGCCTTGGTTCCAATGACCGCCCGTCCGGCCCGACGCGTGAGGCCCACGAGGTTGAGGACCTCGGCATCCAGTCGCCCGAGATCAGCCGGCGCTTCCTCCACTATCCTCCTCCGGCGCGACGGCTCCCACCTCTACCGACTCCCGCTCCGTTACTTCCTGCCCATCATCGGCCTCCGCGACAGCTTCCGAGGGATCCGAATCCTCGGCCTGTTCCTCTTCAGCCGGCGGTGCCTCGGCCTGAGGCTCGTCCGCACCGATCGCGAAGATCGAACCCGGCTCCGCCGTGGGTGCCGGCGGCTCCTCGACGACCGTCAACTCGTCGATCAGGCCGACCAGGCGCTCGGCCTCTTCCTCGTCGATGCCCGGAACCTCGAGGAAGTCATCTTTCTCCATGTCCAGCACGTTCACGAAGGTGTCGATCCCTGCGGCCTGCAACGCGGCCAGGGTCGCCGGCGTGAGTCCTTCGAGCTCGGACAGCGGAAAGTCCGCGATCTCGTATTCGTCTCCACCGCCGAACAGTGCCGACTCCGCCCCCCGAGCCAGCCAGTCCCGGCTGGAATAGAGATCGAGCTGCCAGCCGATCAGCTGGGACGCCAGGCGCACGTTCTGACCGTTCCGTCCGATGGCCAGCGAGAGCTGGTCCTCGTCCACGATCGCCGTAATCACGTGCCGCTCGGTGTCCGAAATGACCTTCGCCACCCGGGCGGGAGCCAGTGCTCTGCGAGCGAACATCTCCGGGTCCGGATGCCATGGGACGATGTCGATCCGTTCTCCACCGAGCTCCGACACCACCGCCTGGACCCTCGAGCCCTTGAGACCGACGCACGCTCCCACGGGATCCACGGTCTCGTCCCGCGACGACACGGCGATCTTCGTCCTTCCTCCGGCCTCCCGGACGATCTCCTTGATCTCGACGATCGACTGGTAGATTTCGGGGACTTCCAGTCCGAACAGCGCCTTGACGAACAGGGGATCCGCACGCGACAGGATCAGTCGCGGTCCTCGCGGCGTCTCCTCGAGCTTCTTCAGCACGGCACGAATCGACTCGCCCTGGCGGAACCGCTCCCGCGGATTCTGCTCACGCCACGGAATGATCGCCTCGGCTTCGCGGGCCCGATTCAGCATCACCACGATCTTACCGCGCTCGATCTGCTGGACCTCACCGGAGACCAGTTCACCGACGATTCCGCTGAACTCCTGCCTGATCTTGTCGCGCTCGCCTTCACGTACTCGCTGGATGATCCTCTGCTTGGCCGCCATTACGGCGTTCCGACCGAACTCCGAGAACGCCATCGGTATCTCGATCAGGTCTCCGACCTCGAAGTCCGGGTCGTCGAACCGGGCTTCCACCAGCGGGATCTGTCGAGCCCGATCCTCTACCACCTCCACGACTTCCTTGAGCACCACGATCTTGATGTCACCGTCATCCTGGATGGCGATCTCCGCCTCCACCGGCCCACCAAAATGGCGGGCCAGGGCGGCGTGAATTCCGTCCCGGATCAGATCGTGCAGATCCGCGTCAGACAGTGACTTGTTAGCCGTCATGACGCGGAATGCTTCCACTACTGGAATCTGGTCGCTCATCTCCCTCTTCCGATCTCCCTCGTTGCTTCCGCACCCACGTGACGTCCGGCTTCCCGCGACCGGCTCACAGGTCGCTCTCGGGTCGATAGACGAGGTTTGCCCTGGCAATGCCGGTCAGCGGCACGCGCATTTCCCCATCTTCGGCCTCGAGCACGACAACCGGTCCCCCATCGCCCTCTTCTGTTACGCCACGGAGGATCCCCTCCACCTGTCGTTCGCCGCCCGCCAGCGGACCGAAGCCCCGCAGACGCACCGCGAATCCGGCAAATCGCTCGTAGTCGCTCTGTCGCACGAGTGGTCGTTCCACGCCGGGCGAGGACACCTCCAGGATGTAGCTCTCGCCCGCCTCACCCGTCTCGTCCAACCACTCCCGAACCTCGCGACTGATGACAGCGCAGTCCTCGACCGTCAGCTCCGACCTGCCCGGGATGCCTCCCGGCCTGTCGACTCGCAGCCTGAGGAGTGGACGACGACGGCCACCGCCCCTGTCCACTGCCACCAGTTCGAAGCCGAGCCTTGTCACGACTGCTTCAATCCCTGGTTCCATCTTATCCACGGTCACTGACTCTCCCGCATCTCCCGTGTCGTCCCGCTCCAGATCCGCGGACGAGACGTACCCCCAACAAAAAAGTGGGGCCGCGAGCGTTTCCCCACTTCAGGTCCAGACGTGGACGTCCGGGCGGCCTGCCCCAGACGTGTTTCTCAACCGCAGAAGATAGTGTCGAAACAGCTCGAGGGCAAACCCGTCATTCGTACCGCACACGCCATCCCAGAAAGGCCGCCATTCGTCCGGCGGTGCCTTGAGAACCTCTGTGCGAGTGCAGAAGATCGGCACTGCAGCGAGTGCACCAGCTCGACGCCGAGATCGCGCTCGCGGGAACACCCAACCGTATCGTTTCCTCCGTCAGCCAGGCCCTGAGGTCGAGAATGCCGTGGTCCGTCCCCGGACGCCCGAACTCCCGAAGCACCTCTGGCCCGACTTCATAGCACTCTCCGCAGATCGCCGGGCCCAGGTGGACCCGCAGTTCAGTCCGAGCCGCACCGTTCAGGGCTTCGAGGGTCTGAATCCCCTGTTCCACGATCCCCGCCAGCGCTCCCCGCCAGCCTGCGTGAAGCAGAGAGAATCCCCCGGAAACGGGATCGAGAAGATATACGGGCACGCAGTCCGCAGTGGTCACCGTGAGGAGAACACCTGGACGGTCCGTCGCCAGGCCATCCATGTCCCCGGCGACGCAGAATCCGAACGGGGGAGACGGGTCGACGACTTCCACCCTGGCCCCATGAACCTGTCGGCCGACGACGCACGCGCGGCACTCGAGGGCGGCCGTCAGCGATTCGAACCGCTCCGAAACCGCCCAGACGGAATCAGAACCGGACAGACCGTAGTCCTGTGGGGCGACCGTCGTTCCGGCGACCAGACCGGGGAATCCCCGTTCCCAGTCTGTATGAACGAGCAGATCGATTCCCCGGACCGATATTCGTTCCTCCCTGGTCAACAAGGAGCCTCGATCCTCTCGATCTCCGCCCCGAGCGCCCGCAACCGCACGTCGATCCGCTCATATCCGCGTTCGATCTGCCCGATGTTGTAAATCCGGCTCTCGCCTTCAGCCGCGAGCGCCGCAATCAGCAAGGCCATTCCGGCCCTGATGTCAGGGCTTTCCATCACCGAACCATGCAGATTCGACGACCCGACCACGACAGCCCGATGCGGATCGCACAGCACGACACGAGCGCCCATCGCGATCACTTTGTCCGCGAAATACATCCGCGATTCGAACAGCTTCTCGTGGATCAGGATCGTGCCCCGGCACTGCGTGGCGACCACCAGGGCGATCGACATCAGGTCGGCGGGAAACGCGGGCCAGGGTCCGTCTCCCAGGGTCGGAATCTGGTCTCCCAGATCCGGCTGGACCTCCAGCGCCTGGTCGGACGGCACGTGGAGCTCACGGTCACGCAGCATGCAACGAATTCCCATTTTCTCGAACCCGACCCGCAACGGATCGAAGTGCTCGATCTCGACATCCTCAATGATAACTTCGGATCCGGTGATCGCCGCTAGACCGACCATGCTGCCCACTTCGATGTGATCGGTCCCGATACGCCAGGACCCGCCACCCAGGCTCGATACACCTTGAATCGTCAGCCTGTGAGTTCCAATGCCCTCGATCCCCGCCCCGAGGCTGACCAGGAAGTTGCACAGGTCTTGAACGTGTGGCTCTGCCGCGGCATTGCGGAGCGTGGTCTCTCCGGTAGCCCGAACGGATGCGAGAATCGCGTTCTCCGTTCCCGTGACCGACGGCTCGTCGAGAAAGATATCGGCTCCAACCAATTCCCTGGCGCGCAGTTCATAGCTCTCGCCTGCCTCCACTTTCGATCCCAGGCGACTGAGGGCCAGAAAATGCGTGTCGAGACGCCGGCGCCCGATCACATCTCCGCCTGGAGGTGGCAGCACCACCTCTCCGAGCCGGGCCAGCAGCGGCCCGGCGAGCAGGATCGACGCCCGGATGCGGCGGGAGAGTTCCGGGTCCACCGATCCCGTGTGCAGGCCGCTGGCATCCACCCGGAACGTGTTGTCCGACACGTGCTCGACACCCGCCCCGAGTTGCCGCATGAGCTCGATCATCGTGAATACATCACGGATCTCAGGCACGTTGTCCAGTTCGACCGGCTCGTCCGCAAGAAGACATGCGGCGAGAATCGGAAGCGCCCCGTTCTTGTTGCCGGACGGACGGAATCTCCCCCCCAGTCTGGCCGGACCTTGAATGCGATAGTGCACGACCGTGCTCCTTTCCCTCGCGACGCGCGACCCGGTTTCGGGCCAGTGGAGCAAGGTAGAGGATGGCAAGAATGACTGGCAACGCGACCCGGGCCCGATTCCACCCGCAGCGGGGAGTCACCGCTTGACAGCTTCCGTCGACGGGTTCATGCTCCTCCGGTAGCCTTCGCGGACGCTGTCCGGGATGGCCGAGGGCGCCCAGCGAGGAGGAGCCGGCAAAGTGAAGCTCACCGAGTATCTGGAAGCGGGCCTCGTCGTTTTCAACGTCCAGCCCGGCGAGGTCGCTGACATCCTGTCTCAGCTAATCGATCCCCTCGTGCGTGACGGCACCCTCAGCAGTTCCGAACGGGTTCTCGAGGCGCTGCTCGCCCGGGAGAAGGTGCTGAGCACAGGTATCGGCCAGGGGATAGCGGTTCCACACGCGATCAGCGAGGTGATCCATTCTCCCCAGCTCATCGTGGGGCTGGCGCCGCAAGGTGTCGATTATCACTCGATGGACGACGCACCCGTGAACGTGTTCTTCGTCCTCCTGTCTCCCCCCGATCGCGCGGGACACCACATCCGGCTGCTCGCCCGGATTGCACGCCTTGCCCGTCATCCGGAATTCGTCGATGCGCTGCGGAACTGCGAGACGGGCGAGGAAGTCGTGAGCCACATTCACGAATATGAGCAGGAGCACGTCTAGGCCCGACCGGGAAGGTCCTGTAGCCGGGATTCCCGGTGAAGCCGAGGAGCCGCCGTGGAATTGCTGATCGCCGTGATCAACGATGTGGACCGGATGGACGAGGTCCTGGCGGGATTCCTGGAAATCGGAATCACCGGCGCCACTGTCATCGACAGTGAGGGAATGGGCCGGGTCCTCAGCCACGACATCCCGATCTTCGCCGGACTCCAGACCCTGATCTCGCGCTCCCGACCTCAGAACCAGACCCTGTTCAGCGTGATCAACGAACCGGAGAAAGTAGACCTGGCAATAGCCCTGCTGCAGGACGTGTGCGGGCGGTTCGACGACCCCGCGACGGGGATCGCGATGACCATTCCCGTCCATCGGGTAGTCGGCCTCGCACCGGAATTGGGTGAATCCGAAGGGTGAGGCTCCTCCTCACCGTCCTCGCCCTCGCACTACTCAGCCTCCTCGGATCAAGACTCGGATTCCGCAGCCGGCGCGCCTCGCTGGGCATTCGCCTGTTCGTTTCCGCCGGATCCCAATACTTGCTGCTTGGTTTCCTGCTGGGTCCGCATGGGGCGGGGCTCGTTTCTGAGGGGGTGACGGATTCCCTGGCGCCGTTCATCGCTCTGGGCCTGGGGTGGATAGGTCTGCTGTTCGGGCTTCAGTTTGACCGCCAGACCCTCAGAGCGTTCACCAGACGCGAGCATGCGGTGGTGATCGGGCAGTCGGTCGTGGCGTGGATCGTACTCGCTGCCGGGCTGGTCGGGCTTCTCATGCTCGCCGGACGCGACGACCCCGCATCGCTCGCCGCCGCGGGCGCCGCGGCGGCGGCAGGGTGCGCTTCGAGTCCGACGGGGGCGGCGGTCGTGTTCGGTTCGGCACGAGTCGGCGGCCCGTTCTCACGGCTCGCCACCCTCGCGACGAGTCTCGACGGTGCAACAGGCATCGTATTCCTCGCGATCCTGTATGCCGCCGTGCATCCCCCCGCGCCGGTCGGCCTGGTCGACCTCGGCCCGGTGCGCTGGATCATCGTCCCGATCCTGCTCGCGCTCCTGTTCGGCTGGTTGTTTCTGTCGCTGTCCCGCGAGAAGCCGCCGCCCAACGAGTTCATGCTGTTCCTCCTGGCGCTCGCGCTCATCCTTGCGGGTACGAGTCTGTCGATGGCGGCGTCGGCGTTGTTCGCCTCCTGGCTGACGGGCGTGTTCATCGCGAATCTCTCACCACTGCGCAAACGCGTCTATGCGACCCTCGCCCGGTGGGAGAAGCCGGTCCACGTGCTGTTCCTGCTGCTGGCAGGGGCCCTGCTCAGCTTCAACTCGTGGCATGTCGCGCTGTTTCTGGCAGGATATCTCGTCCTGCGGGCGGCAGGTAAACTGCTTGGAGGCCGGCTCGCCGGACCGCTCCTCGAGCCGACGCCCGGGAGTGAACGGTTCGGCGCGACCCTGTTGTCCCAGGGAGGAGTCTCGATCGCCATCGCCATGTCCGCGCTTCTGGTGCTCCGCGCGAGTTTCCCGGGTTCACAGGTTGTTCCGGCGATGTTCGACGCCGCGATTCTGGGAATCATGCTGTTCGAGATCATCGGACCGGTCATGATGCGTCGAGTCCTTTCCGATGTCGGTGAGATTCACCTGGCCGCCGATCTCCCGTCGAATCAGCTGGATGGACCCGGTACCGGTGACACCGGCTCGGTTCCTGCTGCGGCTCCCGGTTGAGCCGCGCCCCACCGGAGTCTACTTTTCCGCTGTTGCGGACGGTGGAGAACCGCCGACAGGAGCAGTCCCTTGGCCTTTTACGACATTCTTGTTCACACCTCCCTGGTCCTGTGGATCATGATCGGGTCAGGACTCATCATCTCGTTGATCGTCATCGTTCCTCGCATCCTGCGGGCTTTCTCGGAGTTCGAGCGCCTGACGGATACA
>JAENXO010000297.1 GCA_016649455.1 Gemmatimonadota bacterium
GCCGCGCTGGATGCGGCCGAGCGTCCCGCCCACACCTGGGGGCTGAGGAGCTTCCACTGGAGGGAGGCGCCGGTCGCCCAGTCGCTGATCGCGTCCGGGTTGTTCAACGCATCGAGCGCGAGATCGGATTCACTGAAGATCCCCTGCCGCAGCTTGGTCCCGAAGGCGAATACCGGGTCATTCGACCGGGTCCAGCCTGTCGCGACATCGATCCGCGGCCACAGAAAGGAAGACGCCTGCTTCGCGTCCGCGTGCGCGACATCCGTCCCCGCCATGGCAATCGCGAGGCCGGCATTTCCCCCCAGCGCTTCCGCGATCGCCTCATCCAGACTGATCGATCTTTCGGCCGACACCTGCTGCCCGAACGCTACCGAAGGAGCGGCAGCCAGGATCGCTACGCCGAGCCAGAGTATCCGGCGTGACATGATTTTCATCGGGAATTCGCTTTCTATCCGCCGGCGCCGTTTCGACGCGGCAGAGTGTCCACGTCACAGGCACGCAGACAGTTCATGATCTGGACGACCTTCTCGTCCAGCACCTCGTAGAACACGTTTACGCCCTCGCGGCGACTCCGGAGGATTCCCTTGTCGCGCATGAGGCTGAGGTGCTGAGACGCCGTGGCCTGCTCGAGATCCAGGGCTTCCTGCACCGCGCTCACGTTTAGCTCCCCGCGATTGTCGAGTAGCTCGATGATCCGAAGTCGGATCGGGTGACCAATGCAGCGCAGGACGCGCGAGGCATCCTGGACCACGTCGACGCTGATTCGATCGGTCTTCCCGGCCATCGCCCCTCCTTTGAGTCCTGCTCCTCCGGCACCGTACCCGGCACCTGCCATTAAACACCAAGACATATATATATTTGAATATCTCTGTTGTCAACACCCTGTTCCCGGCTATGCAGATCACCTGTCAGCGGGACGCAGAATTGGGAAGGGGACGCCGGTCGGCGTCCCCCAGGGAATCAGCGGCGGCGGCGGCGGCCCCGGGCGAGACGGGAACGGGGCGTGACGTCCGCCGGAATTTCTGCCCTTATTCCAATTTCAGGCGAGAATGCCGGCTCGAATCCCTCCACGACGGCCCTCGGGATCGGCGTATTCATCAGCTTCTCGATCTCCCGTACCATCATGACCTCGTGAGGAGACATCAGGGTTACCGCATCTCCGGTCTGGTCGCCCCGCGCCGTACGGCCCACCCTGTGTACGTAGTCCTTCGGATCATCCGGGACATCGAAGTTCACGACGTGCGTGATCCCGACGATATCGAGGCCGCGTGCCGCGACGTTCGTCGCCACGAGCACGCGGGTCTTCCCTTCCCTGAATCGCGTCAGGCTGCGGGTCCGGTCTGCCTGCCCTTTGTCACCGTGCAGGTCGTCCACGGACACGCCCTTCTTCTTCAGGAATTCGCACAGGTACGCCGCAGTGCTCTTCATGCGCGTGAACACGAGCGCCGGTCCCGTTCCCCACGAGTCCAGCAGGTGGTACACCAGCGCCTGCTTGCTCGCGTAGTCGACCGGATGCAGCACTTCCGTGATTCCCGCAGCGGCAGTCTGGAAACCCACCTGGACGGAGACCGGGTCGCGCATCATCTCATGCGCGAGGCCGAGGATCGCATCCGGCATCGTCGCCGAGAACAGTAGCGTCTGCCGGTCAGACGGTGTCTGCCTCACGATCTTCCGCACATCGTCAATAAAGCCCATGTCGAGCATCCGGTCGGCCTCGTCCAGCACCAGGACTTCGACATCGGCCAGGCTCACGGTACGGCGCTCCAGGTGATCCAGCAGTCGGCCCGGAGTCGCGACGAGCACGTCGCAGCCAAACTTGAGATCCTTGATCTGTGCCCCTATCGGCACGCCGCCGTACACGACCATCGACTCGAGCGACAGGCGAGCACCGTAGTGGGCCACGGCCCGCTCCACCTGGTCCGCCAGTTCGCGGGTCGGGGTCAGGATGAGGCCGCGAATCGTGCCGTGATGCTCCGGAGACTCTGCCAGGCGCTGCAGCATCGGCAGGACGAACGCGGCCGTCTTACCGGTTCCGGTCTGCGCGCAGCCGAATATGTCAGCGCCGTCCAGCGCCACTGGAATCGCATCCACCTGGATCGCCGTCGGCTCCGAGTAGCCGCGGTCGGCGACCGCGTCCAGCAACGGCTCGGCGAGTCCGAGTCCGCGGAACGCGCTGTGTTCAGGAAGTCCTGTCACGAATTCTCCTCTGGGTTCATTCCCGAGAGCTCGGCACTGATCCGCCACAGGCGACGGGCCGCACCGTCGTCGCGTGCGGCCTGCGATGGCCGGGCCGGTTCGAAATCAACGAAGTAGAGACCGGTCAGTCTCTCGACAGCGGGTGCCACGGCGAGAAACACCGATGTGCGCGCTCCCGCGTCCGGTGTCTTGAGGAACGGGCGCAGCAACCGGATGGGGGCGAATCCCGTTAACAGCAATTGAGTAGCGATCACGCCCGGGTGCAGGGCGTTCGCCGTCACGCCCGTTCCACCGAACCGGCGGGCGAGCTCCCGATTGAACAGCAGATTCGCGAGTTTCGATTGCGAATAGGCCTTCATTCCGCTGTAGTTCTGCGCACCTTGCAGATCGTCGAACCTGATCTGGCCGCGCTTGTGCGCCTCCGAAGAGACAGTAACGACCCGGGCCGGGGCCGACTTCACCAGCAGGTCCCGCAGCAGATTCGTCAGGAGGAATGGCGCGAGGTGATTCACGGCGAACTGAGTTTCGAGTCCGGCTGCCGTGGGAGTGTACTTTCGCGTAAACACTCCGGCGTTGTTCACCAGCACGTCGAGGCGGTCGGTGTGCTGCAGGGTCTGTGCGGCGAGCGACCGGACGCCCGCACCGGACGACAGGTCCGCGACCAGGAGTTCCGTGCGAGCACCCGGGACATCTGCCATGAGGGCTGCCCGCGCTTCGGTGCCACGCGCACCGTCGCGACACGCCATCAGGACGCGCGCACCCCTCCGGGCCAGCTCGGTCGCCGTCGCCCTGCCGATTCCGGCGTTCGCCCCCGTGACGAGCACCGTCTGTTCACCTATCAGTTTCGTCATTTCGGCCCAAACTTACTGCATCTCAACGGATCCCGCCTGTCGTCGGCCGACCGCTCCGGCAGAATGGCAGGGAGCTTGCTTCCTGCATGCCGGACAGGTGGTCGCGAGGTTCGCCAGATGTCGGGAACCCCGCGAATCATCTGAGCGTATCTAGGCATCTGCGGTGAACCGAACCGGACGGGGAAGCGAATCGATGTTGCAGCGACGCAACGGATCGGCATTTCAGGGACTCGTGCTGGCTGGCACAGCAGCCCTTATCGGCCTCGCGATGCTTGCCTGCGTCCCCGAGGCACCGGGGGACTCTGAGAACCCCGTCGGTCCGGGTCCGCAACCTCCGGCTGGACAGCACGAGGTCCTCCTCCGCTGGGATCCGCCCACCCACGACGCCGGCGGTAACCCGCTCGAGGACCTCGCCGGATACCGGTTGTACTACTCCCCTGACCTGCTCCGCCTCGATTCCGCCGTGAACGAATTGGATACGGGCATGAAGGCCGAAGCGCTTGTCACGGGACTCTCGGCCGGCGCCTGGCAGTTCGCGGTCACGGCGATCGATACGGCCGGCAACGAGAGCGACATGTCCGACGTCGTGCTGGTGGAGGTGGGGGCCAGATGATCGCGAATCCTGCTTCCCGCCATATCTGGAAGCGACGGCTCGCGCTCGCCGCAGCGATCGTGCTTGGCCCGCTCGGGCTCAGTTCATCGGGCGCGTCGATCGGGATGGCGCCGGATCCGCCGAGAGAACTGGAGGCGAAGGTCCTGGGCCCCGATGCCGTGAAGCTGACGTGGCGCGAGGGCAAGGACGGCTCGGAGCCCAACTTCTACTTCGTGTACCGTGATGGCGAGGCAGTCGCGGCAGTGGACCAGGACAACCACCCCGAGTGGACCGACACCGGCCTCTCGGCGTGGACGGAATACACCTACCGCGTGGTCGCGATAGACAGCCGGCGGCGAGCCAGCGACCCGAGTTCCCCGGTCACTGTGCGGACCGCGGACGGCAGCCCTCCGGGTCCGCCTGGCTCTCTCGAGGTCACCGCCTTGCTCCCCCACCGGGTCGAGCTCGC
>JAENXO010000045.1 GCA_016649455.1 Gemmatimonadota bacterium
CGAAATCCGCCGCGCTCTCCGACACCATCTCCATCTTCATCAGGGCGTGTGACAGGCCGCAGAATTCGGCACACTGGCCCGGGAACACCCCGACCGAATCCATCTTGAACCACAACTGGTTTTCGTGGCCCGGAATTACGTCGCGCTTCCCACCAGCCCGCGGAAACCAGAAGCTGTGGATCACGTCTGCCGAGGTCAGCCTGATATCTACGGTCCTGCCGACCGGAACGTGGATCTCGTTCGCCGTGACGATTCCAAGTTCCGGGTAGCGGAACTCCCACCACCATTGCCGCCCTACCGCCTCGATGAGCAAAGCGTCAGGATCGGTAGTCGGGCGATCGACCTCCCAGATCGTGCGAATCGTCGGAACCGCGATCAGGACAAGAATCAGGGCCGGAGCGATCGTCCAGGAGACCTCCAGCATCGTGTTCCCATGAACATGCCTGGCGGTCCGCTTCCCCTCCCGGTCCCGGAACCGGAACACGGCCACCAGCAGGGCTCCTTCGACGAGCACGAACACGATCACGGCCCAGAAGAAGATCCCGCGAAACAGATCATCCAGGCTGGTCGCGAAATCCGAGGCCGGGCGAAGCCCCGACTGCGGGAACGGCCCCCCGCATCCTGAAAGGAGTGCGGCCAGAGCCACGATCGCAAAAATCGGCAGGGCGCTCCTTAGCGGGCGCCGGGGGTGTCGCATCACCTGTTCCGTTTATCCTGAACGAGTTCAGTCGGTCGGAGCCCGGAATTCCCGGGCTTAAGCTGGCGCAACTGTAGTCGGGCTTCGAATCCGGGTCAAGAACCTCAATCGATAAGGAAATCCCTCCGGCGGGCTCGCACGGTTCCATCGCGCGCGCCAGATCCGGCCGACTGGGCGAATCCGGCGAACCGGTCCAAACGCTTTCCTGTCAGCGTTTTCAGTGCCGGAACGTGCGCCGACCCGTGAATACCATCGTCATGCCGTACTCGTCGGCCGCGGCGATCGCATCGTCGTCCCGTTTCGAGCCGCCCGGCTGGATAATGGCCCGGACTCCCGCCGTTGCTGCTGCGTCGATTCCGTCCCGGAACGGGAAGAACGCGTCCGACGCGAGGACGACCGCCTCGAGGGTGTGTCCCGCGTCCCGGGCCTTCTTCTCCGCCAGTTGCACGGCGTCCACGCGGCTCATCTGCCCGGCCCCGATCCCGATGCTTGCACCATCTCGAGCAATCAGAATCGCGTTGGACTTAACGGACTGAACCGCTGCCCAGGCAAAGGCGAGATCGTCCCACTCCGCGTCCGTGGGCTGGCGCTTCGTCGCGACCCGAACATCATCGGACTTCCTGAGGTCTGACGGCTTTGCCGGCGCCGGAGAACTCTGGACCAGCACGCCGCCGTTGACACCGCGAGCATCGAGGCCCGGCGCAATATGGCCGGCCATCGCACTGAACCGCCCGTCTTCGATCGGAGTGAGAATCCGGAGTGACGGCTTCTCCTGCAGAATTCGAAGCGCCGCGGCGGCGTATCCCGGCGCCACGATGCATTCAACGAACAGTTTCGACAGTTCTTCGGCCACCATCTCGGTCACAGGCTGCGAAAAGATCACGGTCGAACCGAATGCGGAGACCGGATCACAGGCCAGTGCCTTTCGATATGCTTCGGCGACCGAGCGTCCCGTGGCGATGCCGCACGGAGTCGTGTGCTTGAGGATCACACACGAGGCGGACTCCTCCCCGAGGAACGGGGCGATTGACAGCAACGCACCGTCGACATCGAGGATGTTGTTGTACGACAGGGCCTTGCCATGAAGTTGCCGCAATGCCGGGATTCCCACGGACTGCCTGGAAGCGATTCGGTAGAATGCCGCAGTCTGATCGGGGTTCTCCCCGTACCGGAGATCGTGGGTACGGACGAGAGACAGAAGAAGCTCCTCCGGAAGCCCACCCGATTGGGATTCGGTCTCATTTCCCCTCAAGTAGCCGGCGACCGCGGCATCGTAGGTCGCGGTGTGAAAGAACACCTTCGACGCGAGCGCCCGTCGCAGATCCGGTTCGTCCCGATTCGAGTCGATCGCCGCTACGACCGATTCGTAGTCCAGGGGATCACATATCGGCCACACGAACGGGTGATTCTTGGCCGCTGCCCGCAGCATGGTCGGCCCGCCGATGTCGATATGGTCCAGCGCATCCGCCAGCGTCGCGTCCGGACGCGCCACAGTCTCGCGGAACGGATACAGGTTCACGGCCACCAGCCCGATCGCCGAGAGCTGGTGCCTTTCCAGATCCCGCACGTCATCCTCGACCGACAGACGGGCCAGCAGGCCGGCATGAACCGCCGGGTGAAGAGTCTTCACCCGGCCCGACAGGATCTCCGGAAATTTCGTGAACTCGGCGATCGGCGTGACCGGAATGCCGGCCTCCCGCAGCACACGGGCCGTTCCTCCGGTCGACAGCAACGTCCAGCCTCGATCGACGAGAGCGGACCCGAACTCGACGAGTCCCGTCTTGTCCGAAACGCTGAGTAGCGCGTAGGGCATCAATCTACCTCATGCTATGGTCGGACCGAGCTCGAAGCGCTCAGCCGCGTACAGTGGTCGTATCCACTCCGGTCTGCCTGCCTGATCCGTGACCACGTCGCCGGCGGCAAAAGCTCCGACGACATCCGGCAGAAGACGATGCTCGATCGTGAGGATCCGCGCCGCAAGACTATCGGCATCATCCCCTTCGAGTACCGGCACCGGCCACTGCGCCACGATCGCGCCGTGGTCGTATTCCTCGTCCACGACATGCACGGTCGCGCCACTGATCCGGGCGCCGGACCGGATCACGGCCTCATGAACTCTTTTCCCGTACATGCCGTTCCCGCCGAACGCCGGGAGAAGGGCCGGATGTATGTTCAGGATCCGTCCCCTGTACGTACGCACGACGGCCTCAGGGACAAGCTTGAGGAATCCCGCCAGAACGACGATATCTGCTCGCGCGAGTTCCAGCTCCTGGAGCATGGCGTCGGCCAGTCCGTCCGGACTTGCCCCGGCCGGCAGAACCGACCATGGAACGCCTGCAGTCTCAGCTCTGGCAATCGCGCCAATCCCGGGACGGCTGGCAATGACTCGCGACACACGAGCATCGCCGCCGGCACCACCTGGAAACCGGTCGAGCAACGCCTGGAGATTCGTACCCGAACCCGAGACGAATACCGCGATCTGAAACGGCTGACTCAACTGTCTCTCCGTGCGGAGGGCCTCGCGAATCGCCTCGAAGGGGGCGGCCCGTCGCGGTACACCGACCGGCGCAGTCTGATCATATCTTCCGTCTGGTCCCGCCACCAGAATCGCGTTCGCCCCGAACTCAATGCCCGGCACCACGTCCCGCGCCCGGTCTCCGACGAACAGGCAATTGTGAAGGCGCAGACCATGTTCCCGGGCCGCCAGACGGAACAGCGCCGAACCTGGTTTCCGACACGCGCAGGTCTCCCTGTCCGGGTCGTGAGGACAGAAATACACGTCATCCAGATGCGCGCCGTGGGCCGCGAGCTGTCGTTCAACTTCTGCCTGGACGGCCATGAAGTCGGCCTCCGTATAATACCCCCGACCAATTCCTGATTGATTCGTGATCAGGATCACGGGAATCCCGGATTCGTTCAGGATACGCACCGCGTCGGAAGCACCGGGAACCAGCACGACTTCTGCCGGATCCGACAGATACCCGGGGTCCTCTATCAGCGTCCCGTCCCGGTCCAGAAACACCGCGTCAAACATCAGGCGCTTGCCCCGGACGGGTGCTCGCCGACGGCCAGGACCCTGCCGATCAACGCGGCGGCGGCCACGTCGTCCTCGTACGGACTCAGGGTCCTGAAATCGACGACGAAGGTGTCGTCCTCGATCCGACCGATCAGTGGAGGATCGGCCGCTCGGCACGACTCCTCGATATCTCGGCATGATATGTCGATGCGCCAGCCCGCCGATGGAATTTGCTCACCCGGAAACGTCCCGCCCCCCACCAGGGAAACGAGGTCGACGACCTGAACCTTGCCCCGCGCAGCGGGCTCGAGTCCCTGCTGAAGACGTTCGGCCCGGGCGCGTACCGACTCGGCGGGCTCGGCAAGACGAGCGAGCACCGGAATTTCCGCTGCGGCCCGGTCAGGGTTCGCGTAAAGTGCGAGTGTGGCCTCCAACGCGGCGAGCGTGAGCTTGTCGACCCGGAACGCCCGAAGCATCGGGCTTCGTCGGAGCCGGGAGGTCCACTCCAGTCTTCCGTGGATGATGCCTGCCTGCGGGCCACCAAGAAGCTTGTCTCCACTCCACATCACGAGGTCGGCGCCATCGGAAACGGACTCGGCCGGCGTCGGTTCCGTGGGAAGCAGAGGAACGAGTCCGGGCATCAGAAGCCCGGACCCGAGATCGTGGGCGACCGGAACCGAGGCCTGTCGCCCTATGCGGACCAGGTCCGACAGGTCGGTCTGTTCCGTGAATCCCTCGATCCGGTAGTTCGAGGGATGCACCTTGAGCATTAGAGCGGAATGCGGCCCGAGAGCGTTCGTGTAGTCCTCCGGCCGGGTCCGATTCGTCGTGCCGACTTCCACCAGCACACCGCCGGATGCCCGGACGAGCTCGGGAAGTCTGAATGATCCGCCGATCTCGACCAGCTCTCCACGGGAGACGATCACCTGTTTCCGGTCGGCCAGCCGATTCACGGTCAGAGCGATCGCGGCGGCCGTATTGTTGACAATGAGCGCATCCTCCGAGCCCGTGAGCCTCCGGATCCACTCCGAGCAATGGTCGTATCGATCTCCCCGCTCACCGCGCTCCAGGTCGAGCTCGAGGTTGCAGTACCCTCTCCCGACTGACATCACCCGGTCCAGCGCCGCACGCGGCAACGGAGCCCGCCCCAGGTTCGTGTGCAGGACGACACCGGTACCGTTCAGCACCGGACGGAGTCCGGGACGGTCCAGCCGCTCGAGATAGCCTTCCGCTGCGCTCAGGATCTCCGCCTCCCGATCCTGCCTGATCTCCAGTGTCCCGGCATCCAGCTGTTCCCTGAATTCGCTGACGACCGTCCGAAGGGCATCTGTCAAGGCCGGCCTGCCCCACCTGCGAATGCTCTTTGCGGCAGTCTCCGTGGACAGCAGGCGATCGAGCGAGGGAAGGTCCCGCCTGGGGTCCGCGGACTTACTCACGACTCGTCGTCGGGTTGCGGGCGGGGAGACGCCGGGATCTGCTGACCACGAAGCACCCCGGTACTGTCCTCGCCGGCGGCGGGCGCCCCCGATGGATCCTGCTCTGCATCGGCCGGCGCCAAGGCTGGAAGCGGCGCGACGTATACGAACGTGGTGTCGCCGCCGCCCGTAAGTCCCCGGAGATTGCTCACCCCCGCGACTGAAACCCGGAACGAGTCCTCCGTCAACGCCTGCTCGAGAGTCACGATGAGAAACGGGTACGGACGCTCCCGGGCCTCGGCGTTGCCCAGGTCCGGTCGCCCCGGCCAGTCGAGTTCACCTGATTCCTGCAGGTCCGCCGCGAGCGAATCGGCCGCGGGGATCGAGTCCCCCGGTACACCGACGCTGTCGGCAACGCCCCGAATGGAGTCGGCCACCTCCACTCCCACCGGTACTTCCAGTGAATCCGGCCTGACATCCATCTCGTCGTCCCGGACAGGGTCCGGGGGTGCTCCGCCAGGGACGGTTCGGACTGCCGGCACGGTTCCCGGAGTCCCCGACTGACCGACTCGCAGGCCCGCAACAGGAAGCTCTGCGCCTCCAGGTACCGGCGTCACGCTGACGCGGACGCTGTCGAACGATGCTTCCGGCTCCAGCGGCTCATCGAATTCCAGAATTACCGTGATTGTATCGAACGCGACCACCCCGACAAGCACCGGTGGCGTGCTGTCCGGCGGAATCATCCACAGGTTCAGGGCGTGCCGGCTGATCGAATCGGGGAGAGATACTACGGCGCTGTCATACGTTTCCATTCCCCGGTCGAGGCGCCGGTTTCTGTTCTGATCCAGAAAGCCGAGGACGAGATATTCTCCGGGCGGCAGCGAGAGCATGCTGAACACGCCCCCCGTATCGCTCACCACGCTGTACGGAATCGAGTCCGGGGAAAGGAACAGAATCCGAGCATCTCGCACACCGGCTCCCTGAATCCGGTCGTAGATCGTCCCATCGATTCGGGTGCGCGAGATTTCCGGTCCCGTGCTGAACGTCCACTCGATCGACGATGGTGTCACGTTTCGGAGGAGGTCGGATACCCCTCGCGGCACGCGCACGTGATACACGACTCCCGGCCGCCAGCCCTCCCTGGGCTTGACCGAGAAACCCCTCGTGCTGGGGTTGAACTTCCACTCCCATGCCGGTGACAGGTCCAGGCCACGCTCGAGGTTCCTCGGGGCCTGAATCGGTTCGTCGAACCGGATCGATGCGTCATCGTCGAGGTCAGGAACGACAGCGCCCGGGGCCGGATACCGCTCGAGTACCGCGGGGGGGGTGAAATCGGGCCCGGAGCCAGGCGGAGCCTCCACGTTGGCACACGTCGAGACCAGCGCGACCACCACGCTCGTCGAACCAATCAGGTACCAGGCGGCGTGGAGGGGTCTCATGCTCAGTCGAGTCCGAATGCCGCCTTCTTCTCGAGCAGCCGTTGGTAGCGCTGCTCGAGCGACGCGGCCTTCTCGCGCTCACGATTGACGACCTCCACCGGCGCGCGCTCGAGGAATCCCGAATTCTCGAGCTTGCTTCGGGCCGACAACAGCAGGCCCGAAAGGCGCTCGAGCTCCGTGACCAACCGTTGCCGCTCGCGGTCGAGATCGATCACGTCACGCAGGGGCAGGAACAACTCACCACCCGTCCGCAGAACTGCGTGCGCGCCCGGCTCGCCCACAGGGGAAGAAGCCGCTGTTTCCAACTTCTCGAGGCGGGCGAGCAGTCTCAGTCCGTCCGATTCCGCATTCAGTGCTGCGGCGAGTGCCGGCGGCGGATCCACGATAACGAGGTCGATGCGCCGGCCCGGGTCAATTGAATACTCGGAACGCAGATTCCGGACCGAACTGACGACGTCCTGCAACGCCTCGATCGACCCTTCGGCCTTCGCGTCCAGTTCATCCGGCCGCGATTCCGGCCACGGTCCGAGTAGCAGCGTGTCCTCGGAGCTGCGGCCGGGCATATGGCAGAACAATTCCTCCGTTATGAACGGCATGATCGGATGCAGCAGCCTGAGCCACCCATCCATCACGGTCGCGAGCGTTGCGGCAGCCGCATCGCGGCTCGCCTCGCCCCTGTCACCCCGCAGCCGCGGTTTCACTAACTCGACGTACCAGTCGGCGAATTCGCTCCACACGAAATGGTAGGCTGCCTCGGCGGCTTCATGAAGTCGAAATCTGGTCAGGCCATCCGTAACGGTCCGGGTGGCCTCCGAGAGGCGCGCCAGAATCCAGCGGTCAGCGATCTCCAGTTCCAGAGTGCGAGGGTCACGCGAGACGTCATCTCCGGACAGGTAACCGAGGGCAAACCTCGCCGCATTCCAGATCTTGTTGGCGAAATTGCGTCCCACCCGGAACGACGAATCGAGATCCTCATGATCCAGTTGCAGATCCGTTCCGAGCGCCGCGGCGCTCACGAGCGTGTATCGCATAGCGTCGGCGCCGAACATCTCGACGACCCGCAACGGATCGATCCCGTTTCCGAGCGACTTCGACATACGCCGCCCCTGCGCGTCACGGACCGTGCCGTGCAGCAGTACGTCCGTGAACGGCAGTTCTCCCCGGAATTCGATCCCGGCCATGACCATTCGCGCGACCCAGAAGAACAGAATCTCCGGGGCCGTGCTCAGGGTGTTGGTTGGATAGAAAGTCCTGATGTCTTCCGAATCCTCCGGCCAGCCGAGTGTGCTGAACGGCCACAACCACGAACTGAACCACGTATCGAGAACGTCCGGATCCTGTTCGACCTGTCCGCCGCACGCGGGGCACGACTCCAGCTCCTCCCGGGACACTGCGATCTCTCCGCATTCCGGGTCCTGGCAGTACCAGACCGGGATCCGATGCCCCCACCACAGCTGCCGGCTGATGCACCAGTCGCGGACATTCGTCATCCAGTGTTCGTACGTCGCACCGAATCGCTCCGGGTGGAAGCGCAGATCACCTGCCCGGAAGGCAGCCAGAGCCGGCTCAGCCAGCGGTTTCATGCGGACGAACCACTGCAGGCTCAGGCGCGGCTCCACGATGGTGTCACAGCGATAGCAGTGGCCCACGGAGTGGACGTGCGTTTCGACCTTCTCCAGCAGGCCGGCCGCCTTCAGGTCGGTAAGTATCCTCTCCCTCGCCTCGAATCGGTCCAGTCCACGGTATGCCTCCGGCGCGTTATCGTTGAGGGTCGCATCGCCGTGCATGACGTTGAGCTCTGTCAGCCCGTGCCGTCTGCCGATTTCGAAGTCGTTCGGATCGTGGGCAGGCGTGACCTTCACGAACCCGGATCCGAATTCCGGGTCGACGAACTCGTCCGCCACGATCGGGATCTGACGCCCGGTAAGCGGAAGCTCGACCTCCCTGCCGACCAGCTCGGCCGTGTCCCCGTCCGCGGGATGAACGGCCACGGCCGTGTCACCCAGCATCGTCTCCGGACGCGTGGTCGCGACCGTGATCCAACGGCCGGGCTCGTCCACCAGGGGATATCGGATATGCCACAGCTTCCCCTCAACTTCCTGGTGTTCCGCCTCTTCGTTGGACAGGGCCGTTTGGCAGCGGGGGCACCAGTTGATGATGTAGTTGCCCCGGTAGATAAGACCTTTCTCGTAGAGCTGGACGAACACCTCGCGTACGGCCCGGGAGAGGCCCGGGTCGAGGGTGAACCGGGTGCGGTCCCAGTCGCACGAACATCCAATCACCTTGAGCTGCTCGATGATCGTGTTGCCGTACGTATCGACCCACTCCCACACACGCTCCACGAACGCTTCTCGTCCGAGGTCCTGTCGCGTGAGTCCTTCATTCCCGAGTTGTCGCTCCACGACGTTCTGGGTCGCGATGCCGGCGTGATCGGTACCTGGAATCCACATCGCGTCCCGGCCCAGCATTCTCTCGAATCGGATCAGGACGTCCTGGATCGTGTTGTTCAGCCCATGTCCCATGTGCAGCGCCGCGGTGACGTTCGGCGGAGGGATCGCGATCACATACGGATCTGTGGCGTCTGACGCCTCGACGTGGAACGCGCCACGGTCGAGCCAACGCCGGTACAGGGCAGGTTCGATCCCGGACGGGTCATACCGGGATTCCAGGATGGGTCCGACTGGTGATTCGCTCATCGACTCTGGGGTTCAGGGAGCGGGCGCGGACGACGGTCCGATAGTCTAACCGGATGCCCAGACGGTGGCGAGGCGACTCAGGCCGGTCAGGGATTCGGCTCGCCGGCGGGGCCCGACGACAATGTGGTATCCGCCGCGGCCGCAGAGTCGACCGCTGCCTGCCTGGTCCGTTCGGCGGCCATCCGATCCTCGATCGACTCGTTCCGCTCCTCCATCGTCTCTTCGATGTCGGCCATCATGTCCTGCCGCCGGATCAGCTCAAGGTCTCTCAGCGCTGCTCGGGCTTCCCGGCCGTTTGGTCCTTCCTCGGCAAACATGGCCCCGACATTCATCGGAATGACTACGCCACCAAGCACCAGGCCGTCCGGCGTGACACCCCATTCGTCATCGCCCTCTCCAGTCAGCCAGTCCGTCGCCTTCCTGCGCTGCTCTTCGGTCAGGGCCAGGCTGTCGAGCAACTGGGACAACCGGGCACGGATCGCACCCTCGGCGCGCGCCCAACGGCTCTGGATGTACTCCGGCATCTGCTCGTCCTCGAAGTCCTTCCACAACCGTTCATCCCCTTCGTGCGGCTGGAGCTTCTCGGCGTTGCTCATCCCGAGTCCCTCGTCGTCTTCCCTCCCGCCCGCGACCGGCCTCGGGTCGCCTGTCGGCGCGGTCTCCCGTTCCGGCGCTGGCGCCAGGTCATCAGGATCAGGTGGCAACTGGATCAGACGCTGCTCGTCTGGCGCAACGGTTTCCTCAGGGGCGATCGGACGGACTTCGATGACCTGCATTCCTTCCGGAGCCCGGACGATCTGAGGCATAGAGTCGAATCGTGCCGCACGCAATTGGAGCTCCTGAGCGGCCCAGAAGAACAGCAGTGCGTGGGCGAGCGCGGACAGAACGAGCCCGGTCCACCAGGCGCGCCTGTACCTCCGCTTGGCCTCGGATACGAGACTGGTGGGCGGTTTCTCGCTCACGCGTCGCTTCCGCTCACAGCGCCTGTCTCACTCGATCGCAGGCCAGGTCGTACGCTTCGGGAGGCAGGGTCAGGGAAGCCCGAACGTACCCTTCCCCGCCCGGTCCCATGGCGGAGCCGGGCAGGAACACGACATGCGCGTCCTGCAGCATCCGGCGACAGAATGACTCGGATGTCTCATTCCCCGGTACGCGCAACCACAAATAGAGGGTGGCTTTCGGGCTCTCCAGCTCGAACCCCGCCGAACGGAAAGCGCGCACGGCTGCGTCCCGGCGCACGCGCAAACTCTCGACGGTGTCCCGAATCCACGGGTCAGGATCGCGCAACACGGCGGCTCCCGCCGCCTGGATCGCGAGATACGAGCCGGAATCGAAGAACGTCTTGACTCTGCGGAGTGCACCGATCAGCGCGGGGCTGCCGGTGGCCCAGCCCAGGCGCCAGCCGGTCATGTTGTATGTCTTGGAAAACGAATGCAGCTCGATCCCGACCTCCCGGCCACCGGCGACCTCGAGCAGGCCGGGAGCCCGGTAGCCATCGTACGTCACCTCCGAGTAGGCGTTGTCCCACAACAGTGTTGCCCCGCGCTCGGCGCACGCGACGACGACTTCCTCCAGGTACGAAATGCCTGGCGCCGCCGAGGTCGGGTTGTTCGGATAGTTGAGGTACACAAGCCGGAGTCGGCCCGGGGCCGCGAGGATCCGTTCCGGGGGCACGAGAAATCCGTTCTCGGCCCGCAGCGTCTCACGAACGATTCGTGCCGAAGCGAAGAATGAGCCTCCGAAGTACGGAGCGTATCCCGGATCCGGCACG
>JAENXO010000568.1 GCA_016649455.1 Gemmatimonadota bacterium
ACAGGGACGGGTTCGAACGGCAGGTGGACGATCGCCTGGAGAGTTCCATCGAGACCGTATCGAAGAACCTGTGGCCGGTCGCTGTCCCCGATCCACACGCCCGCGGGATCCGCCGCCGCAGCCGTGACCCGGGCAAACGGTGGAGAGCCAGAGATCACCCGCGTCCCGCTTGAGGTCTCCGACTGCCGCATGATCACGCTTTCCGTACCGGGAAACTCGCCGAGCGGGAGGGCGGCCGAATCGCCCGGCCCGGCGATGCTAAACTCCAGCGGATCCCGCCTGACTTCCCCGGGCGGTGGCAGCTCATCCGTGGCGAAATACAGGAAGGAGTACACGGCCCGTCCGTCGGGAAGTAGTGTCTGGACGAACGGAAACCCGCCTTCCTCGACTCCCTCGAGCGCACTGGCGTCGACGAAAGACCCGTCCGGCGCCCAGCGGGAGATCCGTCGGTGCCGGAAGTCGTAGGTGAGAAGCGTGTCTCCAGGCCCGGCCGCGATGGTCATCAGGCCACGGAACTCGCCGGGGCCGTCACCTTCCCGGCCTGTCGTCCACACGTGCCCGCCGTCCGCATCGAACCGCCGCAGATCGTGACTGCCGAACCCCGATACCACGAAACCGCCGTCGGACAACAGAGCCCCGTCACTGATCCGGAAGAACTGCGTGGCCGCCGGTCCATCGAGGCTCCCGATGTCCACGCGCGGGGAATCGGCAAACTGCCAGCCGGCGCCTGCTGGCCAGGCCGGGGCACGATTCTCGACGATCCTCACGCCAGCGCTGTCCCGGACGACAGGGTCGCCGGCGACGCCAGCGCCGGCCGGCGATCCGCCGTCTCCGCAGGCGGCGATCCCGATACACGATCCTGCGACGAGCGCCGTCCACATCCATGCTCTCACCACCCTGTCCTCCTTCGCCAGGTCGTCTGACCCTGCCCCTACATTACCCTGCGACGGCAGGCACCGCCGCACCCCCGTGTCGCTGTTCGACGACCCCGCCCTCGCGTAGCTTTGGCCACGTGACTCGGCACCCACGTTCTTCACTCCGGGGCAGTCTTCCGCTCCTCCTCGCCCTGATGGCGTTTCCGAATGCGATCAGCGCGCAGGAGGCGCCGCCCAGCGACCTGGATCTGCTGCTCAACCACGGCTACCTCGGCGCGTTCTTCGATCCGGGGATCGCGGGATACGAGACCGAGGGCCGCAGCGTCCGGGTGTTGAACGTTCCCGTGACGTTCACGGTGCGCGACTGGAAGGAACGCAGTTGGGGGCTGCGGCTGCGTCTTGCAGGTGTGCTTGGGGTCGAGAATGTGGACGGCGTTGGAGATATTCCCGACGCGAAGCTCGGCTCCCTTGCCCTGATCCCCGGGGTCGAGGTGCCGATTCCGCTCAGCCAGAGGTCACTTCTGAGGCCGTTCTTCGACATCGGTCTGGCGTTCGCGCTGGAGGATCCGGAAGACCTGTCTCCCGGAACGGTGGGAATCAGCGCCCTCGGTCTGCGTGCCGAATTCGTGTTCCCATGGAAGAAGTTTGAACTCGGTCTGGAGCCGAGCGCGTTCTACAGCGTCACCTGGTCGACGGATGAACTGCGTGACGACTACGGAGTCGTCGGATTCCGGACGGATGCGCGGTACCCGCTGTTCGGTATCGGGGACAAGACCCTCACGGGCGTACTGTATCTGCAACCCGGCTGGTTCGTCGATGCACTGAACCTGTCTATTGACGTCGCGGGCTCAGGAAGTGCCGTACGCCAGCAGATCGAGTTCGGCGTGGGCTACAACTGGCGCGGCGATGCTCCCAAAATCTGGATCTTCTCGATCCCTCCGGTGGCTATCGGCTACAGTTTCGGAGACGGGCTCGAGGGAATCCGCCTGCGCGTCGGAGACAGTCGCCTCACGCACCTGCCGCTGGACACCTGGGCGGACCCGCCG
>JAENXO010000530.1 GCA_016649455.1 Gemmatimonadota bacterium
CGGCGCTGGTGGTCGACGCGGTCGCGCACGGCCTCCGGGCGGCCGAAGCGATCGACTCGTTCGTATCAGCCGGTGGAACGGTCGCGACGCGATGACCGGATCGCTGTGCATTCTGGCCGTGAATCCCGGATCGACGAGCACACGCATCGCCCTTTTCCGTGATGAGAGCCTCGACCTCGAGGTGGAGCTCAGGCATGGTCCGGACGAAGGTGCCGCCGGGAGTTCCAACGATCTCCACGCTCGGCTCGGGGCCATTCGCCGGTGGCTCGACGAACACGAGGTCCGCCTGGCCTCCCTCGACGCCGTGGTGGGCCGCGGGGGTCTTCTCCGGCCGCTCGAAGGTGGCGTGTACAGGGTGAACGAGGCACTCCTGCGCGACGCCCGGACGGGACTCCAGGGTCGTCACCCCTCGAACCTCGGAGCCCTGCTGGCGCACGAGATCTCTGCCGAGGCAGACGCTCCGGCGTTTGTCGTAGACCCGGTGAGCGTCGACGAGTTCGACGACCTGGCCCGGCTGTCTGGCCTCGCCGGGATCGAACGACGCAGTCTGTCCCATGCCCTGAGCATCCATGCCGCGGTCCGGGCGCTGGCGGACGAGTCCGGGCGGCCGTGGCGCGAGGTGCGGGCGGTCGTGGCGCACCTCGGAGGAGGAATCTCCGTCTGCCCGGTGCGGGATGGACGGATCGTGGACGCGAATAACGCTGTCAGCGAAGGTCCGTTTTCGCCGCAGCGCACGGGCGGACTTCCGGTCCAGGAGTTGCTCGATCTCGTATATTCGGGTCAGTACGACGAGGACGAAATCCGCCGAATGACCGTGCTCGAAGGCGGGTTGATGAGCTACCTCGGAACCGATGATGCCGCGGAGGTCGAGCGCCGGATCGAGTCCGGAGACGGACTCGCGGAGACGGTGTTCCGCGGGCTGGCCTACCAGGTCGCCAAGGAGATCGGCGCGATGGCGACCGTGCTCGGGGGCCGGCTGGAAGCAGTCGTCCTGACGGGTGGTCTCGCGCGTTCGGAACGCCTCGTAAGCTGGATCAAGGAGGGGGTGGAGTTCCTCGCCCCGGTACGGGTGCTCCCTGTCCAGGAGATGACCGCCCTAGCGAGCGGGGCACTGGCCGCTTTGCGGGGCGACGAGCCGATTCTCGAATACTGAACCAGTACTGCTGCACCGAAGCGAAGCGACGGGAAACATACATGCCGAACCGAATCCTGCTGTCGGGGAATGAAGCGATCGCCGAGGGCGCCCTCGAGGCGGGGGCGCACTTCGCCTGCGCCTACCCCGGAACTCCGAGCACCGAGATTCTCGAGACGCTGTCGCGGCGCGGAGGAATCCGCAGTGAGTGGGCGCCGAACGAGAAGGTCGCGTACGAGGCCGCGTACGGTGCTTCGCTAGGTGGAGCCCGGGCCCTCGTGTCGATGAAGCATGTCGGCGTCAACGTCGCCGCGGATCCTCTGTTCAGTTCCTCCTACTCGGGGGTCAGCGGAGGACTCGTGCTCGTGTCCGCCGACGACCCGGCGATGCACTCATCGCAGAACGAGCAGGACAACCGGCAGCTGGCGCGCGCCGCGAAGATCCCGGTCCTCGAACCGTCGGACAGCCAGGAGGCGAAGGACTTCACGCTGCGGGCGTTCTCCATCTCGGAGCGCTTCGACACGCCGGTGATGCTCCGGGTGACGACCCGGATCTGCCATTCGATGTCCCCGGTCGAGACGGAGCGCGACCGGAGCTGGCCCAAGGCGCCGATCCGCGACTACGACCGCAACTTCCGCAAGCACGTGCTGCTCCCGGCGAACGCGCGGCCCCGGCACGTGTTCGTCGAACGCCGCATGGAGAAGCTGGAGCAATTCGCGAACGCCGAGCGCGACCTGAACCTGATCGAGTGGGGAGATCGCACGGTCGGGGTGATCACGAGCGGCGTCGCCTACCAGTACGTCCGGGAGGCGATGCCCGACGCCTCGATCCTCAAGCTGGGAATGCCTCATCCCATGCCTCGAGACCTGGTGCGCGAATTCGCCGCTGGCGTGGATGAGATCTACGTCGTCGAGGAGCTGGATCCGTTCATCGAATTGCAGGTTCGGGCGCTCGGCATCCCGGCAATCGGGAAGGAA
>JAENXO010000382.1 GCA_016649455.1 Gemmatimonadota bacterium
ATTTCGGCTCGCGCCGTCTTGCTGCGCGTGGTGCCATTTCTTGTCGCGGGCCCGCTTTCCGCGCAGACGTCACACGAACTCTGCCGGACTCCCGGGTCCGGGATATCAGTCGATCACGTCGTGATCGCGGTGTCGGACCTGGACAGCGCCGCTGGGGACTTTCAATCCCTGGGCTTCACGCTCAAGCCCGGCCGGCTGCATCCCAACGGCCTATCGAACGCGCATGTGAAGTTCGCCGATGGGACGGCGCTCGAGCTCATGTCGCTGGAGGGAGAGCCGACTGACCCGTTGGCAGCGGCCTACGCGACGTTCCTGCGGACTGGAGAGGGGGGAGCTTTCCTGGCGATCGAGGCCGATCCTGATCGGGTTACCGAGGCGGCGAACATACTGGGCCTTCCCTCGCAACTGACACGGTCGGGTCCGTTTACCTGGTTGACCGTGGATGATTCGGACGGGAACCCTGACGTGCAACCATCTCCCGTGTTCTTCATTTCGTATCCGGACAGGCCAGACGACCCGGATTCCTTGCTCGTCCACGATGTGGGTGCGGTCGGAATCGGCTCCGTGCTGCTGGATGCGACGGGCGCCCTGGCGGACCTGCTCACCCTCATGGGAGCCGCTGAATGTTCGGTTTCTGGTGACAGCGCGGCGGATTCGAGGGTGGTCGCTGGCCTGGCGAACGCCGAGCTGATTCTGCGCCTCGAGTCGACCGAACGGCACAGCCGGCCCGTAGTCGGGCAGGTGACCCTGGTCGCCGCACCGGTGACGCCGGTGACGCAGCCGTACGTCATGGATGAACAGCGGACCCACGGGATCCAGCTCATCCTGGGATCGGCGGACATTCCCTTTCGCACCGACCTGTTCCGTTGAGCGCTGATTTGACCGCAGGACGATCCGCGACCCCACGCCTTCGTGTAGGCCTCGTGACCTGCCTCGAGCTGCCGGAGCCGGATCCCGATTCGGGTCTTCTGCTGGCCTCGCTTCGGCAGGCCGGCGTCGAGGCCGAGTTCGTGGCATGGGATGACCCGGATTCCTCTCCACCGGGGAGGTTCGATCGGTTGATCCTCCGATCCACATGGAATTACCACCTGTTTCCGGCGGAGTTCGCCGCCTGGATCGATACTGCCGACCGGCGTACCTGCCTGTCCAATCGGGCCGCGATCGTGCGCTGGAATCTGCACAAGCAGTACCTGGAGTCGCTCACGGCGGCGGGAATTCCGACGGTACCGACCGCCTGGCTTCGTAGAGGCGCGGATGTCCCGCTGCGGCAGATCGTCGAGGCCAACGGCTGGACGGACTTCGTCATGAAACCGGCGATTTCAGCATCGTCCTGGCGGACCCACAGGTTCCGGGTCGATCGCGGCGAGATGGAGCAGGCGGCGTCGAACCTGGAGGAGCTGGTCCGCAACCGGGATGTGATGGTCCAGCCTTACATGACGGGCGTGGACACGACAGGGGAGAAGGCCGTGATGTGGATCGACGGCGAAGTCACGCACGCGATTCGCAAGAGGCCCCGGTTCGCCGGGGATGGCGAATTCGTTTCCGGCGCGGCCGAGATCAGCCCCGCCGAGCATGCAATCGCCGAGCGGAGTGTTGCCGTCGCCGTGGCCGAAACGGGCGTCCGGCCGCTGTATGCCCGGGTCGACCTGATGCCGGATACAGATGAAGGCCCGATGGTCTCCGAACTGGAGCTCATCGAGCCCTCTCTGTACCTCGTTCAGTCGCCGGCCGCGCTGGACCGGCTGGTGCGCGCGATCGCTACAGCGCCAGCTTCATGAAGTTGGCCATCGATCGGGTCATCCCGCTCGGTGGCGGCAGCAGCGCGTCCAGCGCTTCCTGGGTGTCGACCCATTCGCACAGCCCGGCGATGAACAGGAAGTCGACCAGGCCCGCCAGTGAATTCCACCCGCCGAGCGTAATCTGGACTTCTCCGTCCATCACCATGCTGCGGTAGTCCATGTTCGTCGAGCCCACCGTGAAGAAGGCCATGCTCGCCTTTGCCTGCTCCGGCGTCAGCCTGGCCTCGAGCGCGTAAGCCAGGTCGGCCACCGATGCGATCAGCTCTTCGGGCATGTCCCGGCCGACTGGACGCGCTTCGGGCGGCCCCGTCTGCAGGGCCAGGTACTGCAGGTATTCGTAGATCAGGGGGCCCCACTCGGGTAGCGCCATCAAAGTGTACCATACCTCGCCCGTGATGAAGTAGTTCGCCTTCATGTGCAGCTTAGGCGACTCATCATCAGCCGATGCGACGAGGTAATCGACCGAGAAATTGGCGCTCTCCAGCTCCGCCATGGCGCTGTCCACCGCACTCCGCAACGCCGGATTGGGGACGTAGATCTCCCTGAGCCAGGGATCGGTGAGGGTGCGCGCCTGTTCGATCCTGCCGGCGAGATCTCCGACCCCGACCCTCGGAGCATACAGGCCCACCTTGAGCAGCCCCCCCTCGGCCTCGATCTGCTCTTCCAGCCCGTTCTTCAGCACGAGTACTCCGCTGAACAGGCCGTGGGCGCGCGCCATGGTCACCGATGCGGAGCTGGGGGCCGATCTCAGGGACGGAAGCATGATCAGGACCTTGCAGCCGCGCAGCGCGCTTCCGGTGAGCATCGAGGCGTACACGTAGTTCTGCCACAGTGAATCCGGGATCTTGAGCAGCGATCCGGACGGCATGAGTGAGTAGAGAATCGCTTTCTCGACGTTGATCGGCTTGGCGGCGAACCCGGTCTTGTTGTGGAGCTGAAGCGTGTACCCGGCGTTCTTAGAAATCAGCTCCTCGAGTGCGTGACTCACCGAGTCGACTCGCGCCTCGTAATCGGCCGGCTTGTCGAGCGGGCGGAGGGGGAAGGGGATCTCGTCCGGCTTGAACCCCTGCTGTTCGAGCAGCTCCCGGGCCGCCGTTTTCACCCGCAGGGCGCCCGGCCCTCGAATGATTACCGCCCGGTCTTCCCAGTGCGGACCCACGTAGTGCTCGCCGATCCCCATTCCCGTGAACATCGCGAGACCGCGATACGGATCCTCCTCCGTGATGTCGTAGAAGGCGATCTTGCGGTGGTCTCGCATCAGGTTGTCCGGCACCGGCATGATCCCGGCCACGTGGAGACTGGTGAACGAGAAGTCGGATGGGTTCGTGATGTTAATGTGCACCCGGATCCGCTTCGCGAGCCACTCCTCGCCGAAC
>JAENXO010000180.1 GCA_016649455.1 Gemmatimonadota bacterium
AGGTTCGGGCACTCTCGTTCCCGAACACGTGCAGTTCGTCGCCGCCGTGACCGCCGGACGGGTGGAATCCGTGCATTTCGAGCCGGGACAGACGGTCTCCGCGAGCGATGTCCTCGTAGTCCTCTCGAATCCCGACGTCGAACTCCAGGTGCTGGAGGCCGAACAGCAGTGGACCGCGGCCCGGGCGACGCTCGTCACGCTTCGCCAGACGCTCGGCACCGGAATTCTCTCGCAGGAGGCTGCCGTGGCCGACGCGCGGGCCGCCTCCCTGGAGGCCCGCCGGGAAGCAGATGCGTTCGACGCGCTGGTGGACAACGAGTGGGTGTCGGAGAACGAGCATCGGAATGCCCAGGACAAAGCAGACGCGCTCGAGGAGCGGCTGCGTACCGAGCAGGCCCGCCTCGATCTCTTGAATTCGACGATCGACGAGCGACTCGCGGTGCAACGCGACCAGGTAGCTCGACTGGCCAACATTCATCGGTACTACGAGGAGCGCGCCGCCAGCATGCGGGTCGTGGCCGGCGCCGATGGCGTGCTCCAGGACTTCGATCTCGACATCGGGCAGTGGGTGCAGTCGGGAACCACCCTGGCCCGCGTCGCCCAGCCCGACCGACTGAAGGCCGAGCTCAGGATTCCCCAGACCCAGGCGCGAGACGTCCAGGTGGGCCAGGCGGCCTGGGTGGACACCCGCCGCGACACGATCCCCGGGCGGGTTCGCCGGGTGGACCCGAACGTCCAGGGGGGCTCGGTCCTCGTCGAGGTGGCGCTCGACGGTGACATGCCGGCGGGAGCGAGACCGGACCTCAACATCGAAGGCACGATAGAGCTCGAACGGCTGAGCGACGTGCTGTACGCCGGCCGACCCACGTATGGGCAGAGCCAGAGCACGGTCTCGTTGTTCCGGGTGACCGAAGATGGAAACGCCGCAGAACGGGTCAGCGTTCAGCTGGGTCGAAGCTCGGTGAACCAGATCGAAGTGTTGGCGGGCCTGCAGGAAGGTGACGTCATCATCCTGTCGGACATGTCCCGGTACGATGACATGGACCGGGTCCGCATCAGGTAGCAGGCAACCTCGACGCAGGGCGCGTCGTCAGCAGGGGAGAGTGGGGAAATGGAAAACGGCAATCCGTTGATCCGACTGGAAGGGATTCAGAAGATCTTTTTCACGGAAGAGATGGAGACACACGCCCTCGAGGACATTCACCTGGATATCCGTGAAGGTGAGTTTGCCGAGGTGATGGGACCATCGGGGTGCGGAAAGTCGACCCTGCTGTCGCTGATCGGCCTGCTGGACACGCCGACGGAGGGCAGCTACTGGCTGGACGGCGAGCCGGTATCCGGTCTCACTGCCTCCGAGCGTGCCAGGGTCCGGAACAAGCACATCGGATTCATCTTCCAGGCCTTCAACCTGATCGGCGACCTCACGGTATTCGAGAATGTCGAACTGCCGCTGATCTATGGCGGAGTCGAGGCATCGTCGCGCAAGGAGAAGGCGATCCGGGCGCTGGAGCGCGTCGACATGAGCCACCGGATGGATCACTATCCGTCGCAGCTCTCAGGTGGGCAGCGGCAGAGAGTCGCAGCGGCGAGAGCCGTGGTCGGCGACCCCCTGATCCTCCTGGCCGACGAGCCGACGGGGAACCTCGATTCCACGAACGGCGAAGCCGTGATGAATCTGCTCAGAGGCCTGCATGCCGAGGGATCGACCATCCTCATGGTCACACATGATCCGCGGTACTCGGCCTATGCCGAGCGCACCATCCACCTGTTCGACGGCCACATTACGGACGAAGAAGAGAAGCAGGTCGAAGTCGAGGTCGAGCTCGCGCAAGTGAGTGGTTGAGAAGCACGTGAGCGTGTGAGGCGATCGGGCAGGCGGTAGAACCGGAAGGGATGCGGAGGGGAAACATGGCCATGGACGGCTTCATAAATGATGTAAAGTTCGGCGTCCGGATGCTCATAAAGTCGCCGGTGCTCTCACTCATCGCCATCGTGGCGTTCTCCCTCGGCATCGGACTCACCACGACCGTGTTCAGCATCGTCAACGGAGCCATGTACAAGGGCCTGCCGTTCGACGAAGCGGACCGGATCGTCTCCGTATGGCGCAACAATCCGGAGCGCGACATCGATCGCGGCGGAGTCACGCTGTACGACTACGTCGAGTATCGCGACCAGAACAGCTCGCTGGAGTCGTTCGGACTGTGGGGAGGCGGAGCCGTGAACCTGGTCGGGGCAGACGACAAGCCCGAACGCTACCAGGGCGCCCGCGTTACGGCCAACATGTTCGACATTCTGCGCGTCGCCCCGGTGCTGGGTCGCGGGTTCCTGCCTCAGGAGGAAGAGCCGGGCGCCGACCCGGTGATGATCCTCGGCTACGAGGTGTGGCAGGAGAAGTTCGACGGATCGCCGGACGTGATCGGCATGGCAGTCCGAACGAACGGCGAGACCCGCACGATCGTCGGCGTGGCCCCGGAGGGGTTCAAGTTCCCGATCGAAGCGGACATGTGGACTCCGATCGAGGTGAACCCGCTGGAGCACGACAGGGCTGATGGTCCGCAGTTCCCCGGGTTCGGTCGACTGAAGCCCGGCGTGTCGGTGGACCGTGCCTCGGCCGACCTGGCGACGATCGGCATGCGGCTGGAACAGGAGTACCCTGAGTCCAACGAGGGCTTCGCCCCCATCGTCGAGCCGTTCACCAAGTTCGTGATCGGCGATGATCTCCATGCCCTGTTGTTCACGATGCTCGGCGCGGCGATCGGCGTGCTCCTCATCGGGTGTGCCAACGTGGCGAACCTCCTTTTCGCGCGCGCCGCAGTACGCGAGAAGGAAGTGGCCGTGCGGTCCGCCATCGGAGCCAACAGGAAGCAGATCATCCGTCAGCTGCTGATCGAAGTGGGTGTCCTCTCAGCGATCGGGGGCGCGATCGGAGTGCTCATCGGGATTGGCGGGGTCGCCTGGTTCAACCGTGCCATATCGACGGATCCTCCACCGTTCTGGATGTCGTTCGACCTGGACGGCAGGGTCATGATGTTCGTGATCGCCATATCGGGCCTCGCGGCGGTCGCGGCCGGCCTGTTCCCCGCCCTGCGGGCGACGGGCAAGGGGCTGAATGAAGCCCTCAACGACGAGGGCCGCGGATCGTCCAGCGGACTCCGCATGGGACGGGTTACGTCGGCGATCGTGATCGGCGAGGTGGCGATCTCCTGCGGTCTGCTGATCGCGGCCGGCCTGATGATCAAGAGTGTCGCGCAGGTCAGCAATGTCGACATGCCGTTCGGGATCGAGAGCATCTTCACGGCGCGGCTCAACCTGCCGGAGACGGACTACCCGGACGCCGACGCACGGACGGATTTCTATCGGGAATTCCTGCAGCGCCTGCAGGGGACGCCGGGCATCGAGGCGGCGACGCTGTCAGACGGCCTCCCGGCCCGGGGCAACGGGCTCCGCACGATCGAGCTGGAAGGCGGTGAGTATCCGACCGAACAGGACTACCCGCGCGCTCGTGAGGGGATCGTCACGCCGGGCTATTTCGCCACCTTCCAGGCCCCGGTGCTGGACGGACGCGCATTCGAATTCGCCGATACGAAGGACAACCTGCCGGTGGCGCTCGTCAACCGGAGCTTCGTGCGGGAGTACTTCGAGGACGGCGTGGGTCTCGGAAAGCGGTTCCGGATTCACCAGGGTGAAGACGTGTACGACTGGATGATCGTAGTTGGCGTGGTGCCGGACATGAAAATGGAGGGCATCGGAAACAACGGTGAGAGTCCGGCCGGGTATTACGTCGCTGTCGACCAGTTTGCGGAGATTCTCGGGAACACCGTCAGCGTAGGGGCAAGGACGACCGGTGACCCCGGAGCCATGGCGACGCGAGTGCGGGAGACTCTGGCCACCATGGATCCGAATCTCCCGGTGTACGACGCGATGAGCATGCAGCAGGTGATCGACCAGGCCACCATGTTCTACAGGGTGTTCGGCACGCTGTTCGTGGCCTTCGGGCTCGCGGCCCTGTTCCTGGCGGCAGTCGGCCTGTACGGCGTGATGTCGTTCAGCGTCAGTCAGCGCCGGCGCGAGATGGGCATCCGAATGGCCCTCGGCGCCGAAGAAGGTCGCCTGATCAGGCTGGCCATGCGGCGTGGCCTGACGCAGCTCGCGATCGGATCCGTGCTGGGCATCGCGCTGGCGGCGCTTGCCACGAGGCCGTTGCAGGTCATCCTGTACGAGGTCGACGCGCGCGATCCGGTGATCTTCGGTGGCGTGGTACTCATACTGGCCATGGTCGGAGTGCTGGCCAGCTACATCCCGGCGCGGCGCGTGAGCCAGATTCATCCGGCGGAGGCACTGCAGGCGGGGTGAGTCAGCCAGATCTCCCGTTCAACGGAGACGAAAGTCGATGAGGAAGTTCGTTCCGCTGGTGCTGCTGGGGTTGGCACCGTTGTCGGTGAGTGCGGGCGTCCTGGACGCCCAGGTTACGGAGCACTCGCTGGAATCGACTGACGGACTCGAGTTGATCAACGTGTCCGCAGAGGTGGTCGAGCACGAAGGTCGACGCGGACTCGGCCATGCGCGGATTCGTCGGTGTCGCGTTCCGGGTCGACCCGGAGGACCCGAGCCGCTACGAGTGCTTCTACCTCCATCCGACCAACGCCCGGGCTGACGTTCAGCTTCGCAGGAACCATACGACCCAGTGCGTCTCGCACCCCGACTACCCGTGGTACCGGTTACGGGAAGAAAGTCCGGGCGTCTACGAATCCTACGTCGACCTGGTGCCGGGGGCGTGGACGAAGGTGCGGATCGAGGTGAGCGGGGTTCAGGCGCAGCTATACGTGAACGGCGCGGAGGAACCGACGCTGATCGTCAACGATCTCAAGCGCGGCAACGTGTCCGGGCAGGCGGGGCTGTGGCTCCATTCCTCGACCCTGGCGCACTTCCGGAATTGAGGATCCAGCCGGCCGAGTGAGGCACAGAAGCGGGGGAGGCCGGGCATCGATCCCGGCCTCCCCGTTCTAGTGTCCAGCGAATCCAACTCACCCCCGTTAGTCCTTGAGACCCTGTTTGACCACCAGCCACAGCTTGCTTCAGACTGCTGTTTGACGGTTCATGCTAGAACTGGCATATTGTGGCAAGGAACGAGAGACAGGTTCGGTGGATTGGCCCGGCGCTGAGGGAGCTTCGGGCAATGCCCGAGGCCGTAAAGGGTGTCGCCGGGTTTGCGCTGTACCAGGCGCAGCAGGGTGACAAGCACGTTGATGCGAAGCCGCTGAAGGAATACCGCGGCGCGAACATTCTCGAGATCGTCATAGACGAGCGTGGGGATACGTACCGCGTTGTCTATACTACCGGATTTCGAGGCGTCATCTACGTGTTGTGTGCTTTTCAGAAGAAGGCGCCAAGTGGGAAGAGGACGCCGGTCCAGCAAGTCGAGCGGATCCGGAACAGGCTGCGTACAGCCGAGGAACACTACCGGCTGAACCCGGTCGGGAGGCGATAGTGAGCAAGACAGGTGTCACGGAGAGCTCTGGCAACGTATTCGCCGACCTTGGCGTAAAAGACCCGGACACGGCCCTGGCGAAGGCTGAACTTGCCGCCGAGATCACCCGGATTATCCGCGGCCGCCGCCTGACACAGGTCCAGGCAGCCGACCTGCTCGGAATCGACCAACCCAAGGTGTCCAGGCTCATGCAAGGCAGGATCGAGGGCTTCGCGGCCGAGCGCCTGATGAGATATCTGACCTTCCTCGGCCGTGACGTGCACATCTCGATCAAGCGGCGTCGCAAGGCCGGCGGGCGGGGACGGGTGGCAGTAGTGACACAGGACTGACAGCTCCATCAATTGAAGCTGTAGAGGATCCGGCCGGCCGAGTGATTTGCTGACAGCAAGCGTG
>JAENXO010000558.1 GCA_016649455.1 Gemmatimonadota bacterium
CGCGGCACTGGCCGCCACGGGCCCGATCTGCAACTCCATCGGGCTGAAGCCGAGGGTGCGCGCCATGGTCGTGGCCACGACCTCGTATTCAGTTCCGGCCGCTGCAGCTGGAAGCACGACACAATCGACGACGCCAGCATCCGCTACCACCAGCTGCTCACCGGGCACCAGATTCACTTCCAGGCACCCCTCGGGCTCGGGCGGATCCGTCGGGCCGCTGTCATTGTCGCAGGCCGCGGTCAGCATACCTGCCGCGAGGACCGCGAATACGGGGAAAACGAGCCGGGTTCGGTCAGATAGCATGTGCAACCGTCGATTCTCCTGAGTGTCGTTTATCGGCGACCATCATACTCAACTGAGCACGATCAGTGCCAATACCGGGCACGGCCGACCGATTCCGTCCCTTACCAGGCTGGATATCGGTCCAGGTCTGGCCCGAACTCCTCCGGCGTCGGCGCCTCCTCGTCCCACAGAGACCCGAACTGGAGGGCGAGATCGTCAGCCACGGTCTCGATCAGCTCCCGGGCCTCGAGATCTGCCAGCCACTCGGCCGGAAGGCACTCCTCGCCGAATCTCGCGCCCAGGAGATTCCCGCTGATCGCTCCCGTCGAGTCGGTGTCGCCCGAGTGGTTCACTGCGACCAGCAGGCCCTTCCGATAGCCTTCGGCGGGCTTCGCTCCCGCCCGAACTGCATCTTCCGCCAACAAGGCGCAGAACAGGGCCACCGCCAGCGCTTCCTCCGCGACCCAACCACCTCCGAGCACATCCTCGACCGATTCGGGGCCCGGAATCGTACCCGAATCGCGGGATTTTCCGGCAAGACGCACGGCCTTCTCGATCGCCGCCAGCGTCTCCTCGCTTCCCTCCCACTCAGACAGTTCCGCCACCGCCGAATTGATCGCGGCCCGCAGCGGGGCGCCGACACACAACTCTGACACGATCGCCGCCAGAGCACCCGCCGCCAGGCGACCGGTCGGATGGCCGTGAGTCAGACCCGCGAAGTCCGCCGCCATCTCGAACGGGTTCCAGTCGATCGGAAACGCCAGCCCGACCGGCGCGACCCGCATCACGCCGCCGCATCCCTTGCTGTCGTTCCGGGCCGGTACGAGCGGATTTCTCGGGAGATCCTTCAGGCCTATCAGGCAACTGTTTCCCGGCGCCCGCTGGTGATGCAGCACGGACTGCTCGATCAGCCACCCCGACAAGACCTTCCCAAACCCCTTCGCTTCCACCCCGTCCTCGCCCTCGGCCGGCACACCCTGCGTGTGGAGCCAGCGCAGGTGGGCGTCCGTTAGCGGTACGAGAGGATCGCACTCTCCCTGTTCCCAGGCCTGGTTGTCGGCCCGAATCAGGCCCTCGGCTACGAACAGCGTCATCTGCGTGTCGTCCGTGAACCTCCCCTCGGGCCTGCCATACGACGGGACAAACCCGGTGATACCGGCCGGGCCGTGCACCTCACAGATCCGGTCGATCGGTTCGAATTCCACCCCGGCGCCGAGCTGATCGCCGATCGCTCCGCCAAGCAGTGAGCCCCTGACGCGAGAGGTGTACGTCGTATTCATTCGTTCTCCTGGTAGACGCGCCGCCACCGCCCCGGGTCACGGCTCAGTAATTCAGTGTGGAGCGGTGCAGATAAGGAGACGATGGCACTTCGACAAGGGGGACGACGACAAACCCGTGCGCGGCCCCTGCATCAGAGCGTCTTGCACCAGGCGGATCGAGGGGGGGGACATCCCCCCCTGACCACCTCGCCTTTCTTCCCGAACGTCCGGCCTGCTAGAAGAACCTGATGACGAACGTGTAGGCGCGGATGTTGCCGCCATCATTGCAGTCCGCCGTGTACTCGGCTGCCAGACCGAGCATCCCGGCATCCGGGTCGATGTAACCGTAGAACGTGTTGGTGTCGCCGCTGGTGATCGTGCAACCGGCGATCGCCTGCACGACTTCGTCCCGAAGCGGAATAATGAA
>JAENXO010000573.1 GCA_016649455.1 Gemmatimonadota bacterium
CGACGAGAATGGTGGAGTCGCGGGGAAGATGGTCACGTCGCTGTCGAACTGGAACGTCACCCGGAATTGCATCGACCTGCACGGGCCGGGCTCGACGAACCCGCTACCGGGCAACGGGCTGTACATGGACCTGGACGGAACGTACGATGATCTCGACGTCTGCAGCGGGGCGGGGCGGATCGAGTCCAAGACGACGTTCAACCTGGCCCCCGGCTCCTACAGGTTCGAGCTCATAATGGCGGGAAACAACCAGAATTTCCCGACGGATACGATGACGCTGACGATCGGATCCGTATACTCGACTACGATTATCATGGAAGAGAGTGATCCGTTCGGTCTGCACGCCTACAACTTCAACGTGACCGAGGCGACGTCGGCGAAGATCGCCATGGACCACAAGGGCGGCGACGAGCAGGGGATCCTGATCGACGCGATCAGGTTGCGCACGTCGAACTGAATCCACGGACTTCGTGCGGCACTCGGCGGCCGGCTCCCTCCAGAGGGGGCCGGCCGTTTCGTACATGGGCCATCCGTTGCGCCGTTCTCGACCGGAGCGGAGCTTGAGACATGGTCAGAAGACCCACTCGGAAAACCCGGAGTACGGAAATGATGCGACAGCGGACGATGAGCTTGTTTTCAGGCGCGATACTCACCGGGGCGGCGCTTGCCGCTGCCTGCGGGGGCAGCCGCGCGCCGGTGTATTCTTTCCAGCCGTCGGAGACCCCGCTTCGCTACTCGATCAGCACCGAAGGAAGCCAGACGGTGGAGACCCCGAACGGCCCTGCCGGAGGCGGATACGATACGCAGGCCCTTCTGCTGCTGGCATTCGGTGATGAGATGACGGGTGGACGTTCGTTCTCTGCTATCTTCGAGACGTTCGAGTCCACTCTGGAGAGCCAGATGGGGAAGCAGAAGGTGGACGGTTCGGCGGTTACCGGCCAGGTATTCCGGGGATCCGTGAACTCAAGCGGCGCGATCGAAATTCGGGAGAAGCCGGAAGTGAAGGTGGGGGCGTACGACCAGAACAGCCTCGCGGCGATGTTCCCGGATCTTCTCACTCCCCTTCCACCGGGCGGAGAGTCCGTGGACGGAAGCTGGCCCCACGCCTACGTGCTGCCGTCGGGTGGTGGGCTGGAAGGTGAGACCAGCTATACCGGGACCGCCCGGTTCGTCGGTGACACCACCTGGAACGGGATCGCAGCCCGCGTGATCGTGTCGGAGGGCAGGGTACACGCCGACGGGACAGGAACACCACAGGGAGCCCCCGCCGAGGTCGAGCTCACAGCGGACGGAGACGCAAGCGCGGTGTACGTATGGGACCCGGAGGCGGGTGTGCTGCTGGCGATGAAGGCGGAGTCGCAGAGCATGGGCATGGTGACGACGATGGGATTCGATCTGCCGCTCGAGCTGACATCGACGCGCGAGGCCCAGCTGGTTCGGTAGCCTGCGATCAGGGCTGGACGACCCGCAGGGCGGCCGGAGGAGCCGGGGGAGTCGTATCCGGGATCGGCGGTGTGAGGACACTCAGCGGGTCTCCCGGCTCGCCGGGAGTTCCGGAGCCGTTGACCGCCCGGACTGTGTAGTCGTATTCGGTTTCCGGCTGGACCGTCTCGTCCACGAAGTGCGTGTCCTCGGTCGTGCCTTTCCTCTTGCCGTCGCGCAGTACGTCGTAGGAAGCGACGCCCGACTCGGGATCGCTTGCCGCCTCCCAGGCGAGCTCGACCCGGTGGGGGAGCAAGGCGGTGACCTCGAGAGAGCCAGGCGGACCCGGAGGGCTGCCATCCGCGGTCCGCACGGTGACCGGAGGACTCGGATCGCTGCGCCTGAACCGGCTGTCCACGGCTACCACCCGGTACGTGTATTCTGTCCACGAAGACAGGCCGGTGTCGGTCCACTCGGGGTGGTTGTCCTGGTC
>JAENXO010000279.1 GCA_016649455.1 Gemmatimonadota bacterium
CGCGGAATCAGCTCGCGGAGCTTACGCGCCACCTTTCGGCCATACTCATAGGCTCGCTCGCGGTGCACGATTACGCTCAGTGCATCCACGGGATCGCCGTTCAGCAGGATATCCAGCTGGACCAGGTCGGACTTTCGAAAACCCGCCAGCTCGTAATCCAGCGCCGCGTAACCCCGGGAGATCGTCTTCAGCCGGTCGTAGAAATCCAGCACGATCTCCGCCAGCGGAATGTCATACCGGATCTCGACGCGATTCGAGTCGAGGTAGTGGAGGCCCACGTACTCTCCGCGGCGGTCGTGACACAGGGCCTGGATCCCGCCTATATACTCGGCCGGAGTCACCATGTGGATGCGGACGAATGGCTCTTCCACGCCGTCGATCACCCCTCGATCCGGCATGCGGCTCGGATTCTCCACGGAGACGGTGTCACCGCTGGTCAGCGTGACGCGGTATTCGACGTTGGGAATCGTGGTCACGAGATCGAGCCCGGCTTCCCGTTCCAGCCGTTCCTGTACGATTTCCATGTGGAGCAGCCCGAGAAATCCGCAGCGGAACCCGAATCCGAGGGCCTGGGACGTCTCCGGCTCGTAGTGAAGACTCGCGTCGTTGAGCTGGAGGCGCCCCAGGGCGTCGCGCAGCTCTTCGAACTGGTCCGAGTCCGACGGATACAGCCCGGCGAATACGACCGGCTTCGCTTCCTGGTAGCCCGGAAGAAGCTCCCTTGCCCGCCGATCGGCGTCGACGATCGTATCCCCGACTTTCGTGTCCGCGATGTTCTTGATCTGGGCAGTCAGATAGCCGACTTCGCCGGTCGCGAGATGGTCCACCGGTTGAAAACCGAGGCGCAGGAAACCGACCTCACCCACCTCGTAGACCGCATCGGCCTTGCCGAATCCGATCTTCTGGCCGGGTCGGATCGAGCCGTCTACGACGCGGATGAACGGTACCGCACCCCTGTACTTGTCGTACATGGAATCGAAAATCAGGGCTCGTAGCGGGGCGTCCGGATCACCGGTCGGCGCGGGTACCCGGGCCACGATCGCCTCGAGGATCTCCTCGATCCCCGATCCCTCCTTGGCGGAAGCGAACAACACATCGTCCGGGTCGATTCCCATCAGGTCGCAGACTTCGTCCCGGCGCCGTTCCGGCTCCGCCGCCGGCAGGTCGATCTTGTTGATCACCGGGATGATCGCCAGGCCCGCGTTCACCGCGAGAAACAGGTTGGAGATGGTCTGCGCCTCGATTCCCTGTGACGCGTCGACGATCAGGAGCGCCCCTTCGCACGCTTCCAGGCTTCGACTGACCTCGTAGGTGAAGTCCACGTGTCCGGGAGTATCGATCAGGTTGAGCTCGTACTCCTGGCCGTCGAGGGCGCGATACGGCAAACGGATCGCGTTCAGCTTGATCGTGATGCCCCGCTCGCGCTCGAGGTCCATCGAATCGAGGACCTGCTCCTTCATCTTCCGGAGCTCAACGGCTCCGGTGCGCTCCAGCAGGCGATCGGCGAGCGTGGACTTCCCGTGGTCGATATGGGCGACGATGGAGAAGTTGCGAATTGAATCTAACTTCACACGGACCTCTGGTGATTCGGCGTTTTTTCGGGAGCGCGAATATAGACGAACTTCCGGTGTGCAGCAATCAGATCTCGACCGTCATCCCGTCGTATGCGGCCTCCACGCCCGCTGGCAGTCTCTCCTCCAGCTCCGCGTGGTCCAGCCGGTGTGTCAGGTGGGTCAGCAGCGCCCTCTCCGGATCGACTCGCTCGATTACCGCGAGCGCCTCTTCGACGTTGAAATGCGTCGGGTGCGGCGATCCGTACCACAGCGCATTCAGTATCAGTACCCGGGTGCCTTCCAGAAGACCCCACGCGTCGTCGGGTACCCGCTTCGCGTCCACGATCAGGGACAGATCTCCGCACCGGAACCCGTAGCTCTGATACATCCCGTGTGGAAATCCGATCACCCGGAGCGGGAAGCCGGCCACGTCGACCAGGTCGCGATCGTGATACGGAATCAGCTCCAGACCCGGAACGACGGTGCCCGGCTGCTTGCTGGGCTCGGGCCCCAGGAAATACGAGAAGCGCGCCTGGACCTCGGCCTGGTGATCAGCCGAGAGGTAAAGCGGAATCCTGTTCCCATCGTGACCCGTGAACGCCCGCAGATCGTCGATTCCGTGCAGGTGGTCGGCGTGCGGGTGCGTAAGGAATACCGCATCGACCCGAGGGACGTCTGCCGCCACGAGTTGCAGTCGCAGTTCCGGTGGAGTGTCGACCAGCAGTTTCCGGTCTCCGTCTTCGAGCAGGATCCCGTGGCGAGTCCGTCGATTCCGGGGATCATCGGAGTTGCATACGGCGCAACTGCACCCGATCACCGGAACGCCGAACGAAGTACCGGTGCCGAGAAACCGCAGCTTCAACCGTGTGTCCTCAAAGCGTTTCGATCCGCATGTAGTTGGTCGTGCCCGGTGTGTGGAACGGGACTCCCGCGGTCACCACGAAGGAGTCTCCCTCCGCTCCGAGTCCATGTTCGCGGGCAAATACCCGAGCTGTCTCCAGCATCCTGTCGTAGGATGCTTCTCCCTCGAGCAGCAGAGGTACGACTCCATAGGAGAGGGCCAGCTGGCTGAAGGTTCGCGGCTGGTCGGTCACGGCCAGGATCGGCACCTGGAGTCGCTGAGCGGACTGAACCCATGCCGTGAAGCCGCTGTTGGTGAACGTGACGAGGAAAGGGGCCCCGAGCCTGTCCGTGGCTTCGGCCGCCGCTCCCGCGACCGCTCCGGCGACTGTGTGATGAACGGGAGCCAGGCCGCGGAACCGGGTGCTGCCCTGTCCTTCCTCATCAATGCCCGGTTCGCGTTCGATCCGGCTGATGATCCGTGACATCGTGCTCACCGACTCGACCGGATAGTCACCGATGGCAGTCTCCGCTGAGAGCATCACCGCATCCGTGCCGTCCAGCAGCGCATTTGCCACGTCCGACGCCTCGGCCCTGGTTGGACGCGACGAGACGATCATCGACTCGAGCATCTGCGTCGCGGTAATCCCGAGCTTTGCGGTCTTGCTGGTGAGCCGGAGTATGCGCTTCTGGACCAGCGGGACTTCCTCGAAGTCCAGCTCCACTCCGAGGTCGCCGCGCGCCACCATCACTCCATCCGCGTTGGCCAGGATCCCGTGGAGGTTTCGAAGGGCCTGTGCCATCTCGATCTTCGCGACCAGCAGCGCGCGACCGTCGACCAGTTCCCGCAGTTCGTCGAGATCATCGGGTCGACGGACGAAGCTCAAGGCGATGTAATCGACCCCGAGATCGAGAGCGAGTCGCGCATCCTCCCGGTCCTTGTCCGTCAGGCTGGGAGCCCCGATTTCCACGCCCGGCAGGTTGATCCCCTTTCCCGAGCTGAGGGTCCCACCGTCGAGGGCTTCGAGAACGACACGGTTACCCCGGATCTCCCTGACGGACAGCGCAATCTTTCCGTCGTCGAACAGCACCCTGTCCCCAGGGCCGAGGTCCGTCGCAAGCTCCGGATAGGTCGTGGGAATCGGCACCGGACCGGCCGGATTCACCGGCCCTGGGGACTCGTTCTCCGGAAAGGCGAGATAAGTTGCACCGGGCTCGATCTCGAGCGGCGAGTCCAGCGTTCCGACGCGGATCTTCGGTCCCTGAAGGTCGGCCAGGACGGAGATTGCCCGACCGGATTCCCGGGACGCGTTCCGTGCGAGTTCGACCGCGCGCGTCGCCTGATCGTGCGAACTGTGCGAGAAGTTGACGCGCACGCCATCGAGTCCTGCCTCGACCAGGGCGCGAAACACCTCGGGGTCCCGGCTCGCAGGTCCGAGCGTGCAAAGGATCTTGGCGCGCCGGAATGCGGGGCTCTCATTCATCACTGACAGCCGATGTCGAAGGTCTCAAGGGACTGGAGCGTCCAGCGGGGGCGCGAGCGATCCACACCCGGATCCCCGCGCGGCCAGGGGACCCGGGCCCGTCGGTACTCAGGCGATCAGGCGCCCGTCGGGACAGAGCTCCGGGCGGTGCGATGCGATCCAGCCGTGCATTGCCTGGAGCGTTCCGTACGGAAGAGTCTCGAGTGCCGCCGGTTCCAGCCCGGGAATCACACACGCGGCTGCACGGCGGAAGAAATACGCCATCTGCCTGGTTCGCTGCTCACCGCTCAGCCTCGTCCCGCCGGGAATGTCCGGAATCGGCTCCAGCAACCTTCGATAGCTGAAGACTTCGCGGGGAGAGAACACATCGGGAATCTGGTAAGAACGCTCTCCCAGTTGAAACGAGCCGTCCCGCGCGATCTGAATAGCCTCTCCCATAGCACCTCTCCTTACCCACCGGTAGGC
>JAENXO010000445.1 GCA_016649455.1 Gemmatimonadota bacterium
CCTGAATGCCATTCAGGCGCTCTCCCAACTGAGCTACGGCCCCAATTTGTACGACTTCTTCTTGCTGGACAGCCCGTGAAGCTCTCCCCGGTCGCGGCGGAGACGCGACCCTTTTTGCGCCCTTTTTGCGGCGAAGCCGCGAAAAGCAAAGCACTGAGCTACGGCCCCAATGTTTCCTATGTCGTCCGTCGTGCCTTGCGATCCAGCATGCCCCCAAGGGGAATCGAACCCCTGTCTCCACCTTGAAAGAGTGGTGTCCTTACCGTTAGACGATGGGGGCGTCATTCGTTCATTGCCTCTGACGCAGCGACCTCCGGATCATCGTCTCTCCCGGAGGCGCTCCGTCATACCGACCCCCTCCGTCCCGGTTCCCGACGCGTCCGGCAGGATTCGAACCTGCGACCCTCGGCTTAGAAGGCCGATGCTCTTTCCAGGCTGAGCTACGGACGCAAGCCCGTTCCGTGGTCGACGTCTCGTTCGTTCCATAGCGAGGAGCTCGCGATGGGGATTGAACCCATGACCTCATCCTTACCAAGGATGCGCTCTACCACTGAGCTACGCGAGCCGGTATCCCATCGGATCCGGCTGAACAGGGGCGGAGGGACTCGAACCCCCAGCCGCCGGTTTTGGAGACCGGTGCTCTACCAGTTGAGCTACGCCCCTTCACCGTTCCGGAGTGGCTGGGGGCGGATTTGAACCGCCGACACCCGCGTTTTCAGCGCGGTGCTCTACCAACCTGAGCTACCCAGCCGGATCCAGCACATGTAGCGGACTCCGAACTCCGGGGGGGGGATTCGAACCCCCGACCTAGTGGTTAACAGCCACCCGCTCTGGCCGCTGAGCTACCCCGGAAAGTCGACACTGTCAAACAACTGCTTGGTCCAATCAAAACGCCCCGCCAGCCATGCTTCAGCAAACGGGGCTCCGGACCGGCGAAGTAGCGGGGGCGGGATTCGAACCCGCGACCTTCGGGTTATGAGCCCGACGAGCTACCAGACTGCTCCACCCCGCAACGGGACCGACGATCCTACTATCCGCACCCCGGAGTGTCAACCTCACTTGCCGCCTGTTTCCAGCGGCCGCTAACCTCGTCTGATGCAAGCTCTCCACCCGCTTCCCCCTGATGTCGAAAACGCCCTGGAGGCCGTCGTCGGATCGAACGGCCTGATCACCGACCCGGTGCGACTTCTGGCCTACGAGTCGGACGCCCTCACGACGACTCGTGGCACCCCGAGGGCCGTTTTGCTTCCCGAGTCGCGCCAGGAGCTGATCGAGGTCGTTCGGGTGCTGCATTCAGCCGGGCTTCCGTTCGTTCCGCGAGGTGCCGGTACGGGACTGTCGGGCGGAGCCGTCGCGCACGACACGGTGATCCTGACGACGACTCGCCTCGACCGGATTCTGCGGATCGATCCCGAAGACCGTACGGCGCTGCTGGAGCCGGGAGTCGTGACCGCGCAGATATCCATCGCCGCCGCGCCATACGGGCTTCGCTACCTCCCGGATCCGGCAAGCGCCACCGCCTGCACGATCGGTGGTAACGTGGCGATGAACTCGGGTGGGCCGCATTGCCTGAAGCACGGAGTGACGAGCGACCACGTGCTCGGTCTCGAGATCCTGCTTCCTGACGGCACGACCACCTGGCTGGGTCGCGGAGCCGATGGAGGACTGGACCTCGCGGGTCTGTTCATCGGCTCGGAAGGCACGATCGGAATCATCTCATCCGTGCTGGTGGGCCTGTCTCCACTGGCAACCGAGACACGAGCCCTGCTCGGGCTGTTCGACGGAGTGGGTGCGGCGGGCGCTGCCGTATCGGAGGTGTTCGAGCGCGGCCTCGTTCCCGTGGCGCTGGAGCTCATCGACCAGGCCACGATCCGGCTGGTCGAAGCGTCGGTGTTCGCGGTCGGTCTTCCGACTGATGTGGCAGCCGCCCTGGTGATCGAGTGCGAGGGTGATCCGGAAGACGTAGAAGCGGATCTCGAAATCGCGGCCGCGGCGTGCCGGGAGCATGGTGCGCAGGAAGTTCGGATCGCCAGAGACGAGACGGAGAGGCTGGCGATCTGGCAGGCCCGGAAGAAGGCGTACGGGGTGCTCGGGCGCGCGGCACCCGACGTATTCGTACAGGACGCCGTCGTGCCTCGTACGGAGCTCGAACGACTCCTCCCCGAGATCGAACGGATCGCCCGCGGCCACGGGCTTCGGCTGGCGAACTTCTTCCACGCGGGAGACGGGAATCTGCACCCGAACCTGATGTTCGATCGCCGTGACGCGGCCGAAGTTCAACGAGTCGAGCAGGCGGGTTCGGAGATCATGCGGCTCTGCGTCGATGCCGGCGGCACGATTACCGGAGAACATGGCGTCGGATCTGACAAGGTCCGCTACATGCCGCTGATGTTCGGACTCGATGAGCTCGACGTGATGAACCGACTGCACGAGGCGTTCGATCCGGACGGCAGTGCGAATCCCGGTAAGGTGCTTCCGGCAGCCAGTTCTCAGGAGCCTGAGTAGATGGGCGGCCCGGAGCTGTTTCTGCCTTCCTCCGAGCGGGAACTGTCCGACTGGCTCAGGTCCCGCGTCGCGGAGACCGGACCAGCCGTGACCGGGACGGGCAATCCCGGCCCGGGCTCATCGCTGCCGGACGAAGACGCAGCCGCCGGACTCACCATCGTATCGAC
>JAENXO010000175.1 GCA_016649455.1 Gemmatimonadota bacterium
GCAGAGACCGTAGTTGACGCAGAAGTAGATGTCGGCGGACTGCTCACCGAACGCCGTCAGCTCCGGGCGGTACGACGGCCGCATCGACATGCGGGGCATGACCAGCCAATTGAACGCGACTTCCCCACCGAAACCCGTGCGCACGAACAGGTCCGGAACCGTCTCTCGCTCTGTGAACAGACGCAGTTGCAGCGAGTTCCGACTGCCGGAAAACACCGGCTGTACGAAGGAGAGATCCAGCAGCCAGTTCAACTCCTGGTAGACTTCGTCCGAGCTGGTTCCGTTGCACGGAAAGTTCCCGTCAAGCTGTTTGGTGAGCAGGTTCGACAGCCGGCCGGTGGCCCGAAACGTCCTGCCCCCGCCGAAGAAATTGCGGTTCGTGAACTGTCCCTCGACCTGGACGCACTCGTCTGTCTGCACCCCGAATCCAGCCCTCAAGGCCCGGGGCTCGGCGGTGGCGACCTGCACGATAAGGTCGATCAGCGTGTCGTTCGCCCGCTCGGAGGCGATGTTCGCGTAGCGGAATGCCTCGAGGTTGAACAGCCGTCGCTGACTCTCGATGATGCGCGTTTCCTGGAACCAGTCACCGCTCTCGAACTCGAGCAACGAGCGGACTACATCATCGCCGACATTTTCCGCGCCCGCGATCCGGACGTCGCCGATCCGCACCCGCGGCCCCGGATCGACTCGAATAGAAATGTCGGCCTGCCGCGAGTCCCGCGGAATGAAGTAGTCACGCAGGACCGCGGCATCCACGTAACCGGCGCGACGCAACTGATCGGTGACGGCGGCTTCGCCGCGCTGCAGGGCGATGAGATCGAGCCGGTCCCCTACTGCGGTCGGCAGGAGCGACAGTACTGTCGCGGAGTCGATCGCCTCGTCGGACACCTCGACCCCGATGCTGGATATCAGGGTCGGCTCATTCTCCTCGATCCGGAACAGGACCCGCGCTTCCCCGTCATCCCGTGCGACGACCGTGTCCACCCTGGCTTCGCGAAATCCGCGCTGTCGGTAGTACAGGTCGAGCCGGATCACATCGAGGGGCAGCTCCCCCTCGTCCAGGTATTCGCGGGAATGGGCGAATCCCCAGTCAGTGAATGGACAGATCGGGAACGGGAAATTGAACAGGAAACTCTTGCACTGCGTCCGGTCCGTGAGGATCGCCTTGCGGAGCTCCTTATCCGGAAACGCCTGGTTGCCCTCGAACTGCAGATCCACGATCTCGCGATCGGCGATTCCCTGGGCCCACGCATTTCCCGGTACGGCGAGAGAAACGCCGGAGACGACAAGAAGCAGGGCGGGTGCGAGGGCCGGAACGCGCACGGAGGCGGTGTTACGCCCTCGAGGGCGAGTCCCCTGGTTCTGCTGGGCCGAGCCGGACGAACAGCCAGCTGCCAAGCACGATCAGACCAATGCTGATCAGCTGGGCAAGCGTCAGAAAGCCGAAGAAGCGATCGTCCTTCGCCCGGAAGAACTCGACGATCAGCCGCTCCAGGCCCGCGAGTGCCAGCCACAGTGAGAACAGGCGACCTGTTTTCCAGGGTTCACGGCGCAGTCGCCACAGGATCGCGAAGATCAGTAGAGACATCCCGATCTCATACAGCTGGGTCGGGTGAACCGCGAGAACGGCCGTGTCCGGAACAGACTCCGGGATGGACACGCCGAACATGCGACGCAGGTTTCCCGCGGTGCTGGGCGGACTTCCCTTCGGGAACGCGATCCCTACCCAGCTGTCGGTCGGACGTCCGTAGTCGTCGCCCACCAGGAAGCAGCCCATTCGCCCCACGGCGTACGCGAGGGCGAGAGCCGGCGCACAGACGTCCGCGAGAACCGGTACGGGCGCCTTCCGGCGATAAATCGCCAGGGATACTCCGATCGCTCCCCCGATGAATCCGCCGTACCACACCAGGCCCGCCCTCGAAAACAGCATTCCGAACGGATCCTGCGCAGTCTGGGGCCAGTTGAGAAGCACGTAGTACACTTTGGCGCCGACGATCCCCCCGATAATCGCCCCCATCAGGACGTCGCCGGCGAGTTCCTCGTCCATTCCTTTCCTGAGCAGCTCGAGGCGGACGATCCAGAAGCCGGTGAGGAACGACAGGGCCATCATCACCCCGAACGAGGTGATCGTGATCGTGCCCAGCACCGGCAGATCGAGAGTGATCAGCTCGGGATACATGGCGCTCCTCGGGGTTTCATACCGAGATCCGCGAGCGAATCCAGCGGCTTGAGACCCGGAAATGGTAGTGAGGGATCAGCATTGAGGCCGAGGCCGGAGACTTCGCCCGCCTGGAGTCTGTGTTCTGCGACAAGGGCAACCATCGCGGCGTTGTCCGTCGCCAGGCGCGGCGAAGGCGAATACAGCGTGCCGGTATCTCCCAGGGCAGCGCGGAGCCGCTCTCGAAGCAAGCCGTTACGGGCGACTCCGCCGCCGAGCAGGACGCGGTCGCAGTTCGTCCACTCGACGGCACGCAGCACCTTGGCGACCAGCGTGTCCACGACCGCCTGCTGGAACTCGGCCGCCAGGTCGGGAACCGCCTGAGCGAGTCCCGTTCCGCCCTCCGACTCGAGTTCCGCCGCGACGAGCGCGGTCGCGGTCTTCAAACCGCTGAACGAGAAATCGAAGTAGGCGGGGTCGGCAGGAGTGTGGTGAGACGAGAGCATCGGTCTGGGGAGGTTGAACCGCCCCGGCTCCCCATCCCGGGCCAGACGCTCGATCTCGGGACCGCCCGGATATCCCAACCCCAGCCGGCGAGCCACCTTGTCGAACGCTTCGCCGACCGCGTCATCCCTGGTCTGCCCGAGCAGCGTGTACGAGCCCCACGCCGAGGCGTGCAACAACAGTGTGTGTCCGCCGGAAACGAGCAGCGCTACGAACGGAGGTCTCGCGTCCGGTGATTCCAGCGAGTTGGCGAACAGGTGCGCTTCCATGTGCTGGACGCCCACGAGAGGCTTCTCCAGCGCCCAGGCGAAGCCCTTGGCCCAGTTCAACCCTACGAGCAGCGCGCCGACGAGGCCGGGCCCCGCCGTCACCCCGACGCCCGCCAGTTCGCCGGGTTCGACGCCGGCTTCCCGCAGGGTCTCCTCCACTACGGTGTCGATCTGGCGCAGATGGGCTCGAGCCGCGATCTCGGGAACGACTCCTCCGAACCGTTCGTGTGCGTCCTGGGAGAGAATGACGTGGCCCAGGATTCGTCCGTCCAGGACCACGGCAGCGGAGGTCTCGTCGCAGGAAGACTCGACTCCGAGAACCGGTCCGCCGGGCCAGGCTGGGTTCACGGACCCGAGCCGGACTGCACCGTGACTTCCGGCGGCGAAAGCCGGACGGACACGAATCCGGAATCCGGGAACGTCGTGCTCACGGGAACCCTGGTCGGTCCGTCCGGCGCACTGGAGATCACGGCCATCACGTGGTCGAGGGCCTCCAGTTGCATTCGCACGGCGGTCGCGGCCCCCCGGATCACCGCCTCGACGCTGTCCGGCGTCACGCTGGCGCCCTGGCTTCCCGGACCTGTCAGCCGCACGGGAAGACGTTTCCTGAGGATCACGAGCGAATCGACCTCGATCGTCACGAGGGCAGACGTCGGCTCGACGCTGACGCTTCGCACTCCCGTCGGAAGCTCGATCGGCAGATCGCGCATCACGGTATTCGATATGTCCTCGAGCCCGATGCGGCGTGTCGCGACGCGAGTGATTCTCTCGACTTCGGAGGCAGGCCCGCGCACGGTCACCGTGTCGGGGGACACCAGGATCGGACGTAGAACCGTGAAGCCCGTCGCGGGCACGGCATCGATCTCGGCCACGACGGGTACCCTGCGCTCGGCACGCTGCTCGAACTGAAGCGTGAGAGCCCGCGGCACGATCGAGGTCGGACGGACATCCAGCTCCCGATCGTATCGGACCCGCGCCTCGTCGAGCTCGACCCGCATCGTGGCCTCGGTCACCGAGTCGATCACGACCGAGATTTCCGGCTCGTTCACCAGCAGCCCGAGCAGATCCCGGTTTCGTCCCTGGAACGTCGTGCTGACTTCCTCCGGGACGTTCACCAGGACCCAGGCGGAGTCCAGCACTTCCACCGCCACACGCGTTCGAACGGGCTGGGACTGCCTTTCGTCAGCGCTGAGGCTGAGCCACAGCAGAGAGACGATCACCAGCGCGGCGAGCTTGTAGCCCCAGTTCGAGAAAATCGCGACACGCAGATCCACGCTGACTCAGAGCTCCTCGGGCTGATCGGAATCCTGCCCCACCGGACGGTCCGGCCGACTTCGGTTCACTTCCTCCGGCCTGCCGGCCACCCGGACTTCGACTGGATCGCCCCGTCGCAGCCCGTAGCCTCCAGGCGGATACTGGCCCACGATCCTCCCCGGCGCGTCCAGCGACAGGGGATCGTAGCTGATCGCCCCGAGGCTGAGGCCCGACTCGGACAGGAGCTCGAGCGCATCATCGATGTGCCGGCCGGACAGATCCGGAACGGTCGTCAGGGGCGAGCCCTTGCTCACCATGAGCGTGACGTCCGCCGGCACCGTGAGCTCCGTGCCGGGCCCGGGCTCGGTGCCGAATGCTCGACCGGCCTCGATCGAGTGGTTTGCCTCGCGGGACGTCACCCTGAACCCGAGTCGATCGAGCACGATCGACGCCTGGCGCGCGGAAAGACCCGAGACATCGGGAATCGAGTGCACCTCCGGACCGCGGCTGAGCGTGACTTCGACCGGAGCCCCCGGGCGGACCTGCTGTCCGGGAATCGGACTTTGCGCGAGTACCGCGCCCTCCGGGGCACCCGGGTGCGACATGGCCGACCGGACGCCATGCTCCAGGCCGACCTCAGCGAGCCGGCTTCGGGCTTCCTGGTCGGACAACCCGACGAGTTCCGGAACCGTTACGAGCCCCCCGACCTCAGACGGACTTTCTCCCGGCGTGAGCCACAGGTCTGCCGTGATATACCCGACCAGAAACAGGCCACCCACGACCACGGCGGCGATGGCCCACGGCTTCCAGCCGCCGGTCGACTCACTACGGGACGTCGCGCGGCTCGGCGAAGTACCTTCCGTGGACTGCGTGTCGCCGGAAGCGGGCCGATCGGTCCCGCTTGCGTTCGCGGTTCCTCCCCTCGGGGTTCGCCCACCTCCCAGTCCCCGCCGCCGCCTGTACGTCATCCCTTGCCACCTTTCCTGAGTCGACTCGCAAAAGCTCCGTCCGTCCCCGATCGGAACGGGAGAATCTCCAGGTCTCCCCTGTCCGTCACGCAGTCCGCTGCCAGTCCGGTCAGCGACCCGGGAGGCTCCCGATCGAATTCCGGCCAGCGGGTCAGGAACGCCTCCACCTGACCTTCGTTCTCGTCGGGCTCCAGCGAGCAGGTCGAATACACGAGCAGACCGCCCGGCTCCACCAGCTCCGCGCACGCATCGAGCAGCTCGGCCTGCAGGACCAGCAGCGACTCGAGGCGGCGCTCCGACAACCGCCAGCGCGCATCCGGCCTCCGGCGCAGTACCCCCGTGCCGGAGCACGGGGAGTCGAGAAGAACGGTCCGGGCCGATCTGATCGCCGGCCGACGAGCATCCATCACGATCACCCGCGCACTCGATCCCGTCCGGTCCAGCGTCGAGACGGCCCGACGGATCCTCTCCGGGTTGGCATCGGCCGCTACGAACGGCGTTGCTCCCGGGGCCAGGTCGGCCAGCGCCGCCGCCTTCCCGCCGGGCGCCGCGCACGCGTCGAGCACGGGCCCCTCTACTTCCGCACCCACGAAGTCTACCACCGCCGAAGCAGCAGGATCCTGTGCGACCGCGCGCCATTTCGCGAGCGCCCGGGCCGGCTCGCCCGACACCAGGCGGACCATCCGGGGCTGACCCTCGAGTCGCTCCAGCTCGATTCCCGCCTCCACGTCCGTCAACTGTCGCTCCGGGTCATCTCTGCCGAGCAGACGAAAGGTGACGGA
>JAENXO010000116.1 GCA_016649455.1 Gemmatimonadota bacterium
CCCGGCGCTCCTGCAGCCCCCCTCGCTCAACCCGGATCGTCTCGATCCTCGCCCGTGCCGCAGTGATGCGCTCGTCGGTCAGCAGTCGTCGCCTTTCCAGCTCTTCCAGGCGATTCCGCACTTCGTCAAGCCGGGAGGCCCTTGCACTCCGGTCCTGTTCCCGTTCGACGAGAGCGAGCCGCAGGGCCTGGTGCTCGGTTTCCCGGGTCGCCAGCAGGGCCTCGAGCTCCGGTCGTTCACGCCGGGCCTCCACGAGCCCGGCATCTACCTCACCGAGCCGCTGCTCGAGAGCTCGAAGTCGCTCGTCCGCGACGGCGACTTCGAGCTGAAGCCGACGTTCCCGCAGCTCTCCGAAACGCTTTGCCCGCCCCTTCTGGCGCGCCAGAGAGCGAACCTTCGACCCGACCTCACCGATGACGTCCTCGAGTCGCCGCAGATCATGCTCTGCCTGCTCCAGCCTGCGGAGCGCCGTGCGCCTCCGATCCTTGTACCGACCGACTTCCGCCGCTTCCTCGAACAGGGACCTGCGTTCCTCCGCTCTGTCGCTGAGAATCGCGTCGATCATCCGCCCCTCGATGATCGAGTACGCGTTCGCGCCAAGCCCCGTGTCCCTGCACAGATCCTGGATATCGCGGAGACGAACGGTTTGATCGTTGAGCGAGTAGATGCTCTCGCCCCCGCGCAGCACGGTTCGACCAATCACGACTTCGGGATACGCGACGGGCAGGACTCCGTCTTCGTTGGACAGCTCGAGACTTACCTCCGCGCGGTGGATAGGTTTTCGCTGCGACGTGCCCTGGAATATCGCTTCCTCCATCCGGCTGCCACGGATCGCGGAAGGACGCTGCTCCCCGAGCACCCAGCGAAGAGCGTCCGAGATGTTCGATTTGCCGCATCCGTTCGGCCCGACGACCGCCGTGATTCCGCCGTGGAAGTCGACCTTCGTCCTATCGGCGAACGACTTGAAGCCGTTCAGTGTGAGCGAGCGGATCTTCAACGGGCCCTCCCTCTCCGCGTCACGAGTCGGGCCGTCTCCCCTGCATCTTCGAGGGTCTGCCCCAGCACCTCCGCCGCCTGCTCGGACTCGTATGCACCGGCATACACACGATAATTCAACTCCTGCTCAGTTCCGCCATCCAATCGGTATGCCGGGATCCCGGCCTCCTGCAGCTCGTCGACACGCCTGTCGGCCGCCCGTCGCTCGTCATACGTACCGAGTTCGTAGGAGAATCGAACCGGTCTGACGTCCCAGGCGCGAACCTGCTCCTTCGCTCCCGCTTCCACGAGTTCGCGCATCAGCGTTTCCGCTCCCAGTCGATCCTCTCGCGCCCCGGCCAGAATCCGGTAATACGTTCGCCCGCGGATGGGTGTCGGCGCGACGACGAACAGCAGCTCGTCCATGTCCAGTTCACGAAGCTGTCGGTTCGCATCCTCCGGCAACGCGAAGCTGGCCACGAGGACGGAATACGGGAGCTCCGGCGCCGAGAACTCTACCTCGGCCGGTACGACTCCCGACTCGCCGGCTGCGACATCCGCTTCACCTTCTGGCCCTGAGGCCCGTGTGTCGGTGTCCAGCCCGGCGTCCGCCGCCACGACGGCCGGTGCCGCAGCAGTGGACTCTGCCTGCTGGCCGTCCGCTCCGGGGTCGTCGAAGGACCCCCAGACGAACCACGCGAGCAGCAGCCCGGCCGCGACCCCGAGCCACGGTGCCCAGGCCGGTACGCTGCCCTTCCGGCGTCGAGAGTCCTCTTCGACAGGGTCCGGCGTCTCGGCTGACACGGCCGAATCCTGCTCCATCAGTCCCGACGGTGTCGGCGCGGCCCGATCCGTGGAGGGGCGTTCCACCCGCGCCAGCAGTGGAGCCCCAACCGTGAGTGCCAGGTCTTCGACGTCACCGATCGCGATACACCCGTCTACCGGAAGGTCGCGATCCGGGTCGGGCCCCCCGTCCTCGTCGAGTGATTCCTCGGCCACGTACAGGAGGAGCGTGCCGCCGCGCTCAGCCACACGCCGCAGAAGGCTTCGAAACGCCGGGATTTCGCGCAATCGGCCCAGGGGGAGTGCCGGTGTGCCGGCCGGGAGATAAGCGAATGACTGTCGCGGGGCGGATCGCGCGATCGCCGAAACGGTCAGCTCTCCAGACAGCGCCCTCGTCAGACCGGGAAGCTCCGCGGCCTCCATCAGGCCGTCCAGTTCAGTGGCTCCGGGGATCGTATTGGCCAGAAACGTCCGGCCCCGTCTTCTTCCCACCATGTCTGCCAGACCAACCGCGACTCCGGCCGCCCACGCTCCACCACCGCGCTCCCGCACGAGCGCTACTACGGAGGTCCCCTCGGGCAGCCAGTGCGTGCCCTCGCCCATTTCACCGCGTGGCGTCGACTCGTCGCGCGACGGGTTCGTGTCTCCCGACGCTGGACCGGACCTGGCGTCAGGAATCGGCATCGATACCGGTCACCCAGCTTTGCAGCTGCCGCTCTCTCTGCAGCTGCCGGGCCGCGGCTTCCGCCTCGGCTCGTGTCGCGTAGGGTCCTACGAGGCCACGATACCAGTTCGTGCCGGCCCGATCCGCGATCGACTGCACCTGGACCGGGAATCCCGCTCCTTCGAGATCTCCGACGAGCGCGTCGATGCCATCTCTCTGACGAGCCGAGCCCACGATGGCGTAGTAGCCCACCGGAACGTCCGGCGGTGCGGGCGATACGGGATCCGGTTGCTCGGCTTCAGCTTCGGGAACCGTCGTGTCAGGCGCGGGGCGGCCCGGTGCGGCGGCCAGGGGGCGACCCTGGAGCTCATCAGTCAGGACCCGCGGGACCGGGGTCCAACGAACAGGCAGCAGCGCGGCGCCGGCGGTTACGTCAAACGGATCTCCTTCGATCCGGCCGTCAGGGCCTGCCAGTGACACTTCCTCGCCAGTTCGGACCATTACGAACCCGTCCGGCAGACCGAGAGGCAGATCCGCTCCCCAGTCTCCGGGAATCGGAACTACGTTTCCTTCATCCACCTCGATGCGCCAGGACCGTTCACCATCGAATACGAGGAGGTACTCGCCAAACAGGCTCGGGCGAATCTCCACCGGGGGTCGATCGAGGCTGGCAAGCAAACGGGTGGAAAACGAAAACCGATTGACTACCACGACTCCCGGGGGATCGCTGACTCCGGCGTACAGTTCATGAGACGAGGGCGAGGCCGCGAGTGCCGACACGTCTCCGTCGAGCTCTACTCTACCCGCTGTCTCCGTCGGTTCCACTGTGAGTACTTGAATCGACCGGTCGTCCTCGGCATCGACGAACACCAGTCTGCGGCCCCACGCCGTCACGAGGCCCGGGCTGCGCACGGAAACGCCTGCTTCACCAGAGGGCTCAGCCGCGCCGTGCGGCACGAGCCATAATTCCGGGCCCGGTCGCAGCACCACGATTCCGTCCTGAACGGCAGCGGCCCATTCGACCGGGCCGCCGACATCGTAACGCCACGCGCGATCGGAAAGCACTGCCAGGATCTCTCCACTCGCTCCGTCGACGAACACTCCCCCGTGATCGGAACCTGTCCAGCTGACGGCCTCTCCCTGCAGACGATCTAGCGTTTCAACGGCATCGGCTGCCGGATCGAAGCGGGAAACGGTTCCATCTCGGGACCTCAGGACGACCGAAGAGCCGCCGATCGAGTGAACCTCGTCGAACGCCGGGAGTTTCGTCTCGCTCTCCCATGCGGCCTCCCGTGGAGCACGCATGGGATGGAGCGCGGCTGTCCCCCCCGCGGGGTCGAGCACGAGAACGCTCCACTCGTCCAGGGTCGATCCGACCACCAGCTCCGTTCCATGCAGCTCAGGAGCTCGGCCGTTCGTCCCGTCGCTCGATTCGCCTTCCCCACCGCATGCTGCCGCGAGCAGCAGACCGGCAAGGACTCGAAATCCGAAGTACTGTCGATGATATCGCGTCAAGTGGCGCGCCTCTGCGAATTTGCGTCTGGCCCAGCCAAACCCCCACCCCGGACACCGGGCCGCGGCAAACTGTTCAGCGGAACGGCGACCCGCAAGAAAGAGAGCTGGCTCGCTTCCGGACCCGCCCGATGTGAATGATACCGTCAGAAGATCGGTCCGAGCGAAAAGGACCAGATACTGCGCCCGAAACGGGACCCTCGACCCGGAGCCATCGAATAGTCGAGTCTCAGAATGGCGAAGAACAGGTTGACCCGGAGTCCAACCCCATAGCTGGCCAGCGGCTCCCGGTACAGCACGATGTCCTGGCCGGGCTCGCGATTCCACGTCAGCGAGGAAAATCCGGGAGTCCAGGCGACGCCGACGTCGAAGAAGAAGGCGGCGTCGATCGGCGGGAAGTTCATAGGCAGCCAGGCATCCTTGATCCCGTTGAGAACCGGGACCCTGACCTCGGAATTGAGCAGGAGAACGCTGGAACCGATCAACTGCTCCTGCGCCGGACAGAAGAAGTCGAGCGCCGTCTCGGCCTTCGACATTTCGCACTCGAGGGCGCCATAGGACCCGACATCGTAGCCGCGCAGATAGTACGGACCGCCCCAGGCCAGCTCGAATTCGCGCGCGTCCTCGGCGCCCGAGGTACTGAACCTGGTGAACGAGAGGAATCGCTGCGCGAACAACAGCGGACCCAACAGCGGAGTGTAGTGCCGGACGTCGGCGATGACATCCGCCAGATTCAGGTCTCCCATGGACGAAGAGACGCCGAGCTGAAGTCGCCGCCCGCCGATCGAACCGGTGAATCCCCCCAGAGAATTGTCGAACACGTAGGTCAGGGAGGGCTTCACAAATGCACGCGTCCGCCCGTCGAGCGTAAACGAAAAGCTGTCGTTGCTGTCCAGCTCCCGGCCTCGCAGCACCAGGTCAGTCTGGATGCTGGAGGCTTCAACATTGAAGTCTACCCGTGAGAAGGTGCTGAACGGATACTGGACCAGAACGCCGACCGACCGAAACTGGTCGCGCTGGAACAGGTCGTATTCTCCGATCAGTCCGGGTCTACCCGGCACTTCCCCGAAGCTGCGGCCGAGGTATCGGTAGAATGGATACTGCTGCGCCGAGACCCCGAAGTTGACCCGGTTCTTCAGGTACGTGTACTGCGTCATCAGCCTGAGATTTTCGAACGAACCCTGGATGTCCCCGGCGATCACCATGTTGTGATTGCCCAGCATGTCCGACAGCGTGATGAACGACCCGCCGTAGACTCCTCCCCCGTAAAACCCACCTGCCTGTGCGCCGATCGTCGGGCGCCCCATGATGTCCGGGCTCAGGCTGACGTGATAGTCCCGGTAGGCCAGGGTTGCCGTATCCGGGAGAGACAGGGTGGCGGAATCGAGCAAGGCCTGCACCGACAATCTGCCGGGATCGCGAAGCGCAGCGAGCGCTTCAGGATCCTCACCGTAGTCGGATCGCCTGAATCCCTCGTCAGTCAGATAGAACGACCTGGGCTCGCCTGCTTCCGCGGCCGGATTCATGCCGGAGCCTGGCCGGGACTCCACAACGCGTTCGCGGCCGACCTGCGAGGCAGCCGTGGCCGGCTCGCCTGGCGGTCCGGCCGGATGCGCGAACTGCCGCGGGTCATCGATCGTGTAGATGTTGAATCCGGCTTCTTCGAAGTAGGAGAAAGCGATCCGGTCCGCATCGCGAGCCCAGGACAGTCCCGGACTGGTGAGCAGCGCGCCTTCTCCCATTACTCCTGTCATGGCCCTGGTCAGCCGGAGTGTCGCGCCGGTGTCCAGTTCATGCAGATAGGCGTCGAACAGTCCCTCGCGGGTGGATAGATAGGCGATGGTCCGTCCGTCCGGCGACCAGGCGGGATTGATCGACAACCCGCCCTCCTGTCCCGCCACGATCTCCTGCTCCCGGGTCTCGAGATCCATCAGCGTGATCCGCAGCGGGCCGAACACGAGCCGGTCCAGATCGGTTTCGGAAGTCCGGTCGGTCGTGAACGCTATCGTGTTCCCGTCCGGCGACCACGATGGATGAAGCTGGGCGTATCTGTCCGCCGTCAACTGCTCGATGCCGTCGGTCCGGGTGTCCCAGATGTACAGGTCGCTGACCCCGCCGAGCAATCCGGTAAACACGATCCGGCGCCCGTCCGGTGCCCATGATGGTGTCTGGACTCCGTTGAGGTCCGGCGTCCACTTGGCCTCGATCTGGCCGGTCCGCACATTGGCGATGTGAATCGCGTCTCTCCCGCCGGACCCGGCAACGAATGCGATCCGGTCCCCGTCCGGTGCCCACGACGATGACGATGTCATGTAACGTAGACTCTCGAAGCTGCCGCTCCGGGCGGACTTGACCAGGGTCCGTTCGGGTTCTCCTGTTTCGGCGTCGGCGAGGTACATGTCGAAGAAGCTGTACAGGTCATGACCCTGGTCCGACAGATACACGAGTTCGGTTCCGTCCGGCGACAGCGCCGGCGCAATGAAGGTCGGCGATTTTCCCCGCCCGGTCGGAAACGAATGCGACGTGATCCGGGTCGCGATCTTCTGTACATCATCCGCACGTGAAATCTGCGGCAGGTAGGCGGCCCGGACTGCATCGTGCCATTCCTTAGACAGGCCCCTGAGGGTCACGCCGAGCGTGCTTTCGAACGCCCTGTCCGGCCCCATGGCCGCCGATCGCTTCAGCAGCAGTCCGATCGTTTCGTCACCCCATTTCGTGCCGATGTAATTCCACAGCGACTGCCCGAAGCGATAGCTCAGAAAGTCGTTGAAGCGTTCCATTTCGTCGATCGTTCGCAAGTAGCCGGACAGCGAGGCATCCGTCAGCCAGGCGACCGTCTTGGCATCGATCTCACCGACCGACAGGTACTCGGCCATCCCTTCCATGAACCACAGGCTCGGAACGAAAGCGAACGGCGAAGCCGCGGCCTGAACCGAATTCCGCTTGAGGATGTCGAATTGGAACGAGTGAACCAGCTCGTGCCCCAGCACGTGCTCGAATTCGGCATACGATCCCGTCAGCGGCAGCAGTACCCGATCCTTCAACGACTCCGTCACGCCCCCGGTCGACTCGTCGATATGCCCACCGAGAACGTTCGTCTGCTGAAAATCGGACTGGGAGGCGTACAGGATGATCGGCTTCCGATCCTGGAAGTCATGATCCAGAAGTCGACTCAGTCGACCGTAGATCCGCTCCGCCATCCGGGCGGCGTCGAGCGCCGCCTCGCGTTCCTCGTCGTAGAAGAACACGTCGAAGTGTGTGGTCTCGATAATCTGGAATTCGCGGGGTTTGAATTGCACCTTGTTCGGACCCACCTGGGCCCTGGCCGGTGTCGCGAGCACGACACCAAGAGCCGCTGAACCGGCGCAGATCGCACGAAAACGGGGCCCGAGGATCAAGCTCAGTTTACCTCTCAGGCAGCTCGTCCAGAATCGGGGTCGTGGGAGCGTCGCCCCACAGGTCTTCCAGTCGATAGAACTCACGAACCCGCGGCTGGAAGACATGCACGACCACGTCGATGAAATCGAGGAGAATCCATGACGCTGGTCCCCTTCCTTCAACGCCCGATGGTCTCGATCCGTGACGCCGCGCACGCTCGATCACGTTGTCAGCGATCGCCCGTGCATGGGTGTCGGAATCCCCGGATGCGACGACAAACCAGTCCGTAGCGTCTGAGAGCTCGCGAAGGTCGAGCAGGATCGGCTCGCGAGCGTTTCGCTCGAGAACCGCGTCGATGATCACCTGCAGCTCGGAATTCAACTCTTCCGTCACGGAGAGACTCAATCCTCAATCTGGTAGGCGAGCGCCCAGGCGCCCGGCC
>JAENXO010000146.1 GCA_016649455.1 Gemmatimonadota bacterium
GGCTTCACAGAGCCGAAGCGACGGCCGCCTTCCTCTGTCACCAGTGATTCCCCATCGATCTCCAGCAGGACGTCGCCGCGCTGCAGTCCTGCTGCCGCCGCTGGACTGCCGGCCTGGATCGAGCTGATCTCCGGAGGCGTGCTGAATTCCCACTCAGAGGTACCATCTTCGTCGTCAACGCTCCACCGGCATTCGGTGCACTGAATCCCGAACCCGAACCAGCCGGAGGGAAGCAGCGCCAGGGTGGGTCTCGGAACGGCTCCGACCGAAACGCCGGTCGCTGGCGTCGGGGCAATCGCGGGTGCCGGCATCCGATCCGGGCGAGGCACATACGGCACACGTTGCGGGCTGGGGGAAGCAGCGATTGCCGGAGCAATAGCCGCGCCTCCCGACCGGGAACATTCGGAACGCGGCACGACTTCTACCGTCCGTTCCCGGCTCCCGCTTCGCACGACGATTGACACGGTTTCGCCCGGCGTGAGATTGGCCAGACGGTCCCCCCCTTCCGCCGTGGTGATCAGGTGGCCGTCGATCGCGACGAGTCGATCTCCGTCTTCGATCTTCCCGTCCGCCGGAGAGCCCGGTTCCACTGTGCGGACGGTCGGCTCGGCGCTGAAGTTCCAGGACCGCCGCCCATCATCTCGCATCGTAAACAGCGTGCAGTTGCTGCACTCGAAGCTGGAGATCCCGATCGCACCGTGCGGCCTGGCACCGTCCGGACAGGCAGACGCAACGCCTTGCTGTCCGTCTGCGGAACCGCTAATCGTCAGCAGCATGGCCACTGCCAGCAGGCTCGCAACTCCGAGCCTCAAACCGCTCGGTCTGGTCATTCCCTGTGTCCCGTTCACGTCGTCCTCCCGTCCCTCAGAATTCCACCAGGAGCTGGTTGCTCGCTTCGTATCGATTCATGAGCTGCGCCCGCGCCTGGAACCCCTGGAGGATTCTCGCCGCCAGGGGATCGTCCGGGGCCAGGCGTACGATCTCGTTCGCTGCCGCCCACAGTGCGGTCAGCGCCACCTCGACCGCCTGCCCGGAGTCGGCCACGGTGCCGTCGGCAGCCGTGAGCGCCTCTAGAGCGGCCACGTACTCGGATCCCGTCCGCTGGACCTGGGACGCCAGTCGGACATCCCCCTCCACGAACACGGTCTGGAACGCCTCCGCGGTCTGGCGAGAGCCCATCACCTGTCCGATCGACATTCCACCGGCGAACAGGGCAATTCCCGCAGCGATCGCCGCAGCCGATCTCCACCACGGACGACCATGCGGCGGCGACTGCGCGGGTGGGGGAGACTCCACGCCTCCGGCCCGGACCGTGGCCAGCAGCCCCTTCTCCCGCAGGGCCCGAACCGTCCGCTCTTCCAGCAGTTGACCCGGATCGGTCTCCCGGGGCAGCGCGTCGAGCGCCTGTCGTTCGGCGGCCGTGAGCTCGTCCATCATCTCTTCTCTCCCATCACGCTGCCGGTCCCAGCAACTGCCGCATGTGCCTGCGGGCGGACCACAGCTGGCTCTTCGAAGTCCCTTCGGTCACCCCGAGTTTCTCCGCGATCTCGGAATGTTTGAATCCCTCCAGGTCGTGCAGGATCAGTACGGTGCGACATCCGGCCGGCAGAAGGGCGATCGCCCGCTCGAGATCGATTCGTTCGTCTCGTCCCCGCGGTTCGACGCCACGCCGACCCTCGTCGCCCAGTTCATCCAGGCGACCACTGCGACGAAGCCGGTTCCGGCTCAGGTTGAGGCCGATTCCGGTCAACCAGGTCTCGAAGCGTGCTTCCCACCGGAAGCTTCCGAGGTTCGTCGTCGCTCGAATCCAGGTCTCCTGCACCACGTCCTCAGCCTCCGCTTCGTCTCCCCCCAGCACGCGCAAGACGAACTGGTAGAGTCTGGGTGTGTGCCGGCCATACAGCTCCCGGAACGCGGTCTCGTCGCCTGCGTTCGCGACGCGTTCCGCCAGCACTCGATCGGTCGTCGGTACCACCGCTTGCGCTCTCATCTCGACTGTAGGTGTCTGCAGCCGTCAAAAGGTTGGAGCCGGCTCCGTGAGGAGTATACGGAATTGTGATTCAGGGCATTCCGCGGCGCGGACATCTCCTCTCGCCACGCGGCTCCCGAGCGGACACATTATCCGCACACCGCGACCGGCCAGCCTTCGGTTCAGGCGACACTGACAGAGTCGCGGCTGGCCGATGAACCATTCCGGAGGTGCGAGTTGAGCGACACGAAAGACCATGGTGAAGGCGGGAGAGGAGCGCTGGCAGCAGAGGCGCGGATTCTGCTTGGCAACGCGACCCGCGGTGTCTTGAGTACCCTGGATCCCGACGGCGGCTTCCCGCATGCCTCGATCGTCGACCTGGCTTCCGTGGACGGCGGCGACGTGATCACGCTGCTGAGCGCGCTGGCCGTCCACCGGCAGTACGCCGAGGCGGACGACAGGGCGTCGATCCTCATCGCGCCTTACCTCGGGGAAGACGATGCGATGATGAAGCCCCGCGTCACGCTGGTCGGACACCTGGTTCGTGAGGAAAATCGGGATCTGTACCGGGATGCGTATCTCGCGCTGCATCCGGAGGCCGAGATGTACCTGAAGATGGCCGACTTCGCCTTCTTCCGTCTGCGGACCGAGCGGGCCCGCTACATCGCGGGATTCGGGCGCATGGGGTGGATCGAGCCTCAGGAATTACAGGCCGGAGACGCGGTCTGACTCGAATCAACGTCCGCTCGGTAGCGCTGCCCGTCGAGCACGGCGGCTGGAGCTTCCTCGCCGAGCCGCTGGTCCTCGGTCTGCTCGTCGCGCCGAGTGCGGCCGGGTTCGCAATCGCGGTGGCGACTTCGGCCGGATTCCTGATCCGGCATCCGGGCCGGATGTTCTGGAAGAACCGGCAGCGGCTGGAAGTGTCTCCCCGTTACGGACTCGCGGGGAAGTTCGCGGCAGGCTACAGCCTGGTTGCCGTCGCCGGTCTCGCCGCCGCCTGGGCACTGGGTGGGATCCGCCCGCTGGTTCCGTTCATTGTCGCCGGCCCTTTCTACCTGCTGTTCGCAGCTTATGACGTCAGGCACGAGGCCCGGCTGCTGCTGCCGGAATTGCTGGCGCCCACGGCCGTCGCCGTGTGTGCGCCGGCGATCGCGCTGGCGGGTGGCTGGACCTGGGAGGCAGCACTCGTCCTGTGGGTGCTCCTGGCGCTGCGCTCAATACCGACGGTGCTGTACGTCCGCGCTCGCCTGCGGCTGGAGCGGGAGAAACCGTACGACACGGCTGCCTCGAATACGGCGCACGGTGCCGCGCTGCTGGCCGGCGGCGGCCTGGCGGGAGCCGGGCTGGCGCCGTGGCTCACGGCAGTCGGCCTCGGGGTGCTGCTCGCGCGAGCCGTCGTCGGATTGTCCCGTTATCACCGGCCGGCGGCGCCGAAGGTGATCGGGTTCTCCGAGATCGCCTACGGAACGCTGTTCGTCCTGCTCACGGCGGCCGGCTACTGGATGCTCGCCTGACGCGTCAGACCCCCGCGTGCTCGGTCCGATCGATGATCTCGTCCTGTAATTCCTGGGACAGATCGCAGAAGTAGTCGCTGTACCCGGCGACCCGGACGATCAGGTCCCTCCATTCTTCCGGCTCCGCCTTCGCCGCACGCAGGATTTCGGCTTTGACCACGTTGAACTGCAGGTGGTGCCCGCCGAGCCGGAAGTAGCCGCGCACCAGCCGCGAAACGTCCTCGATCCCCTCCGCGCCCTCTAGCAAGGCCGGCGTCAGCTTCATGTTGAGCAGCGTACCGCCCGTCAGGCGGTGGTCCATCTTGGCGGCCGACCGGAGCACGGCCGTCGGCCCGAGCCGGTCGGAACCCTGCACTGGTGAGATTCCCTCCGACAGAGGCTTCCCGGCTCTCCGTCCGTCGGGTGTCGCTCCGGTCACGGCGCCGAAGTAGACGTGGCAGGTCGTGGGAAGCATCTGCACCCGGTACGACCCGCCGGTCTCCGTTGGTCGACCATCGACGAGGCCGACCGCCGCGTCGAACACTCGCGACATCAGGTCGTCCGCCCGGTCGTCGTCGTTGCCCCAGCGGGGCGTCCGATTCACGAGCCGTTGACGCAGCGCCTCGTGGCCCTCGAAATCCCGGTCGAGGATCGTCAGCAGCTCATCGAGCGACACCGTGTCGTCCTCGAACACCAGGGTCTGGATGGCCGAAAGCGAATCCGTGATCGTCCCGATCCCGACCATCTGCACGTACCGGTTGGCGTACCTGGCCCCACCCGAGTTGTAGTCCCTGCCGTTCGAGATACAGTCGTCGACCAGCACAGAGAGAAACGGGGCAGGCATCGAATCAGCATAGATACGTTCGATGATCGCGTCTCCGGCCAGCTTCACATCCAGGGCATTGCGCAACTGCCGCCCGAAGGCGGCCAACAGGGCGTCGAAGTTCCCGAGCATTCCGGCCGCCGCGCCGATCGACGGTAGCAGCCGTTCCCCGGTGCGCGGATCGATCCCGTCGTGCAGCGTCAGCTCCAGTACCTTGGGGAGATTGAAGTATCCGGTGAGTACGCAGGATTCCTTGCCGAACGCTCCCGTTTCCACGCACCCGCTGCACCCACCGGCCCGCGCGTCCTCGGTCGTCTTGCCGACCCGCAACTGCTCTTCGACCACCATGTCGGCGTTGAACAACGATGGGAATCCGTAGCCATGCCGGATCACCTCCAGCGTGCGGGCCAGCACGGGATCGGGTGTGACTGCGGACAGCTGCAGGTTGGTGCTCGGCTGTAGCAGGTGCAGTTCCTCGATCACGTCCAGCAGCAGCCAGGTGACCTCGTTAGACCCGTCGCTCCCGTCGGCCAGCATGCCGCCGAGGCTGATGTTCGCGAAGTCGGTGTAGGTTCCGCTCTCGGCCGCCGTGACTCCGACCTTTGGCGGCGCCGGGTGGTTATTGAACTTGATGAACAGCGTCTCCAGCAGCTCTCGCGCCGACTCTCGCGTCAGCGTCCCGTCGACCAGGCCCTTCTCGAAGAACGGCCCGAGATGCTGGTCCAGGTGCCCCGGGCTGAACGCGTCCCAGCCATTGAGCTCGGTTACCACCCCGAGATGACAGAACCAATAGGCCTGCAGCGCTTCGTGAAAGTCGCGGGGGGCGTGCGCAGGGACTCGCCGGCACACCTCCGCGATGCGGAGCAACTCTCGGCGGCGGTCCGGGTCGGACTCGGTTTCGGCCATCTGTTCCGCCAGTTCCGCGTGCCGCTCGGCAAACCGGATCGTGGCATCGCAGGTAATCTCCATCGACCGCAGGGAGTCGCGGCGGACCGGCGTCTCCGGGTCCCGGTCATCCAGCCCCGCCAGGGCGACCGCGATATCGCCCTTCATTTCCTCCAAGCCACGCCGATAGATCTTGTCGTCCAGGACTGCGTGGCCCGGCGCGCGCTGTTCCATGAATTCCGTGAACACTCCCGCCGCGTAAAGGCGGTGCCATTCTTTGGGTAGCGCCTCGAACAGTTGCCCCCGCAATGAACGACCGTTCCAGAAGGGAATCACCGTGCGTTCGTAATCGTCGATACACTCCTCTGGAACCCGATACCGGGTCTTCTCACGCGCGTTCAGGATCCGCAGGTCTTCCAGGCTGTGGCAGGTGAGCTCGGGAAAGGTGGGCACGGACTTCGGCCGCGGACCGCGCTCCCCGACGATCAGCTCGTCCTCGCCGATCCAGATCGTCTTGCGCTCGCACAGGTGCTGAAAGGCGAGAGCGCGCAGTATCGGGACCGGGTGGAGACCCTCGTTCTCGCGGTAGAACTCCGTCAGCAGCATGGCGCGCTCACTGGAGAGCGACGGCTCCGCCGACAGGCTCTGTTCCCTCAGTCGTCTGGTCCGATCAGTCATTCCCTGTGGCTCCCGGCGGCTCAGCCGCCGATCAGAGTTTCGATTCCGGCCCGTTCGAAGTGTGCCGCCGCCGAGCGGATCCGATCCGGCCCGGGCGCTCCCGGATCCGGCTCCAGCAGCGGTAATCCCAGGCGTTCACGCTTGTCCCGCCCGAGCTTGTGGTACGGCAGGATGCTCACCTGCCGGACAGCACCGAGCGTGGACGCCAGGTGCGCCATGCCGGCCAGCTCTTCATCGTCGTCGTTTACACCCGGCACCAGCGGGATGCGCAACCAGATCGGCGTCGGACCGTCGGCCAGGAGCTTCAGATTCGCCAGGATCCTCTCGTTCGAGACTCCGGTCGCCGAGCGGTGTCGTTCCGAGTCCGAAGTCTTGAGATCGAACAGGATCAGGTCCGCCCGATCGGCCGCGGCGAGCAGCACCCGGGTCTCCACGAGTCCGCAGGTATCGACCGCCGTGTGCAGCCCCGCGTCCCGGCAGACATCCAGCGCCGCCAGCACGAATTCCGCCTGCTGCAGCGGCTCCCCGCCGGAGAACGTCACGCCGCCTCCCGACTCCTCGTAGAACACGCGATCCCGCGACACGGTCTCGAGCAGATCGTTCACTCCAAGATCTCGACCGGCGATCTCGCGGGCCCCGGTGGGACAGACTTCCACGCAGTCCCCGCAGGCTTCGCACGACGCCAGGCCCGGCATGATCCCATTTCCGACCGTGGCCGGCAGAGCGAACCCGTGCGGACACGCGCTGACGCAGGCGTTGCACTCGATGCAGCGGGCAGGGTGAGTCAGGAGCTCGGGGACCGAGCGCATGCCCTCCGGGTTGTGGCACCAGCGGCAGGCCAGCGGGCATCCCTTGAGGAAGACTGTCGTGCGGATGCCCGGCCCGTCGTGGGTGGAAAACCGCTGCACGTTGAACAC
>JAENXO010000101.1 GCA_016649455.1 Gemmatimonadota bacterium
CGGATCGCGTAGACGAGCTGCTCCCGTCCCGACTCGAATCGGCGCGCCTCGCGAAGCAGCCGCCCCAGCTCCGACAGCGACTCCCGATGGCAGGCGTAGAGAATCGCTTCCTTGTCCGGAAAATAGTGGTACAGCGCAGTCTTTCGGACGCCGAGTTGATCAGCGATGTCCGCCAGGGTAGTGGCGTGGTAGCCCTTGTCGCGAAACGCGCGAAGCGCTGAGTGCAGGATCTCTTCGCGGCGACGGCGCCGCTTCTCCCTGACGTGTTCGGACACGTCGGAAGGACCGGTGCCGGTCGAGCCGGGCGACTCGGGCGAACCTGTAACATGACCCATGGTTAAAATTTTGAACTAAAGTTCAAACCCTGTCAAGTCTCAAAGGCGTGTGCCTCCATTCAACCCTTTTGCGACTCGGGCTGTCCATCAAGTATATGGCGGCGGTCGTGAGGGCCGATGATGGGTTGAGGACAGGGGGTGCGGGGTGATGAAGGGATGGGCAGGGCGGACTTCGGCCGTCACGGTCGTTCTGCTCTTCGCCAGCGCGACGTGCCAGCGGGCGCGGGCGCAGGCGCAGGACGACAATCCGATCCAGCAGCAGGCCAGAGGCACACTTCCGGCATTGGCCCCACTCGCCGGCGATAATCCCAAAGTCGAATTCGCTCCCTTGATTCAGCCCTCGCTGCATGTCATGCGTGCAGTCGGCGAAATCAAGCTGGACGGTGAGCTCGACGACCCGGGATGGCGCGGCGCGGCGCGGGCAGACGGATTCTCCACCAACTTTCCTGAAGAGATGGGACGTCCGGAGGTGGAGAGCGAGGTCCTGGTCACCTATGACGAGGACAATCTGTACCTCGCGTTCATTGCCCATGACGATCCGTCGAGCATCAGGGCCTCTCTTCGCGATCGGGACGAGATGTGGTCGGACGACTATTTCGGAATCCTGCTCGATACGTATGGCGACGCGTCGTGGGCGGTCTACCTGTTCGCGAATCCGTACGGCGTGCAGGGCGACACGCGATTCGCGGTCACCAGCGGCGAGGACTCGAGCTACGACCTGCTCTACTACACCGAGGGAAAGATCACCGACACTGGCTACGTGATCGAAATGCGGGTCCCGTTCGCCAGCCTTCGATTTCCTGATTCTGAGGAGCAGGAGTGGCGCGCGACGTTCTGGCGCACCCGCCCGCGTGGCAGCCGGGAGCAGCATACCTGGGCCGCGATCAGCCGTGACAACTCGTGCTTCCTGTGCCAGTACGGCACCCTCACCGGGATTCACGGCGTACAGCCGGGCGGTGCGCTGGAGCTGCTGCCGACGATCGTAGCGTCACAGTCTTCGTCGATCTCGGACCCTGACGATCCGTTTGGCGGGCTGAACAACGACGGCCTCGAAGGCGCTCCAGGTCTCGGGATGCGCTACTCGTTTCCGGTCGGGCTGACCACCGACCTCGCGCTCAACCCGGATTTCAGCCAGATCGAGTCCGATGCAACACAGATCGACGCGAACAGTACGTTCGCCCTGTTCTATCCGGAGCGTCGCCCCCTCTTCCAGGAGGGGGCCGACGTGTTCAGCACCTCCGTGGATCAGGTGTACACCAGGTCGATCAACAACCCACAGGTCGTGGGGAAGGCCATCGGTCGAATGAACCGAACCACCGTCGGCTACATCGGCGGCCTGGACGAGACGAGCCCGATCCTCATTCCGCTCGAAGAGCGCAGCTATCTGAACCAGACCGGGAAGAGCGTTTCGAACATCGTTCGCGCCCAGCAGTCGTTCCTCGAGGATTCCTACGCAGGAGTTCTGTTCACCGACCGTCGTTTCGTCGATCACAGCGGATCGAATACGAGTTTCGGTGTGGACGGTCAGATGCGGTTCCTCGAGAGATACCGCTTTGAGTGGCAGGTGGTGGGCACGCACTCGCAGGAACCGGATGACCCGCTGCTGACCGAGGGCGTCAACGACCTGGAGTTCGACGACGGGAATCACACGGTCGCGTACGACGGGGAGTCGTTCTTCGGCAACGCGATGTACGCGAGCGTCGGGCGTGACGCCCGAACGTGGAGTTTCGACTTCGACTACTGGCACTACAGCCCGACGTTCAGGGTCGACAACGGGTTCGAGACGCGCAACGACATGCGACGCGTATCGATGTACCAGGGGTTGAGTTTCTGGCCCTCAGCCTCGTGGATCGATCAGGTCGGGCCTGGCGTGTTCGGGCAGATGGCCTGGAACTGGTCGGGCGAGAAGAAGAGCGACTACGTGCAGCTGTGGCTGAACGCTCAGCTTACGGGCCAGACGAGTCTCGAGCCGGCGTTCGAGATCGAGAATGAGCGATTCGGAGGAATCGACTTCACAGGCATGACGAATCTCCGTCTGTTCGCCAATTCGAATTTCAGCGAGCCGGTGCGGCTCGGCTTCTTCGTGGCGTACGGAGACCGGATCGCGCGCAACCTGGAGACCCCGGAGCTCGGGACCGGAACGGACGCCGAGGTGTTCGGGACGTTCAATCTGTTCGGGCGATTCCTGCTCCAGCCCTCGGTTCAGTACTCTGACCTGTACACCCAGGCAGACCACACCGAAGTATTCAAGGGATTCGTATTCCGCACTCGCGCCAGCCTCCAGTTCAGCCGGGAGCTGTTCGTCAGGCTGATCGTGCAGTGGGACGACTTCAGCGGGCAGCTTTCCTTCGAGCCGCTGCTCACCTACCGGTTGAACCCGTTCTCCGTGTTCTACATCGGAGCGACTTCCGGCTATTCCGACTTCGGTCGCCGGGACGATCTCGATCTACCGGCGGAGGCCGGGCTGGCCCAGACATCGAGGCAGTTCTTCCTCAAGTTCCAGTATCTGCTCAGGCTCTGATCCGCGGCGCTGGGAGCCCGAAAATTCGGGCTCCCGGCCGGCCAGCACTGAATCACGGGCCTTCCCGCCGTCGCCGCCCGAGCGCGCGGACCCTATGTTCCTCGTCGATCCTGCGTTTGCCTCTTCCGTCTTTTCCGAGCCGGGAGCATGACCGAACTCCTCGATCGCCTGCATGCCTCGTTGACCGGCGTCTACTCGCTCGAGCGCGAGCTCGGACGGGGAGGGATGTCGACCGTATTCCTGGCGCAGGATCTCAAGCACGACCGGGATGTCGCGCTGAAGGTACTGCGGCCCGACCTGGCCTCGGCAGTCGGGTCCGATCGTTTTCTGCGCGAAATCAAGGTCACGGCCGCACTCAATCACCCGCACATCCTGCCGCTGCTCGACTCCGGGTCGATCGACGACCTCGTGTACTACGTGATGCCGTACGTCACAGGTGGCTCCCTGCGGGATCGCCTGGTCGCCGGCAATCCGTTGAGCCTGGAAGAGGCTCTGACCGTAACGCGGCGAGTGGCTTCGGCGCTCGACTATGCGCACCGCATGGGGGTCGTGCACCGGGATGTGAAGCCCGAGAACATTCTGTTCTCCGAGGGACTCGCGGTCGTGGCGGATTTCGGGATCGCTCAGGCCGTAGCCCTCGCGGATCGGCAGACCCTGACCCGGACCGGATATCCGGTCGGCACGCTCGGCTACATGAGCCCGGAGCAGGCAGCGGGGAAGACCGATCTCGATTCGCACACCGATGTGTTCAGCCTGGGCGCCGTGGCGTACGAGATGCTGATCGGGCAGACGCCTGACGGCTGGCCGGCCCCCGAGGACTCGCGGCTGGGCCGGCTGACCGACGCACCGCCGGATCATCGCGACCGCCTCGACGCCATGCCCGGGCGTGTCGAGCAGGCGCTGGCTCGAGCCCTGGCGCTGCGACCGGCAGATCGATTCGATTCACCGGGCGAGTTCGCCGAGGCGCTGGCGACAGCGGCCCGGGAGCGGATCGTGGTTCCCGAGGAAGAGATGCGGGAGATCTTCGCGCGGGCCGCGGCGCTGGAGGCGGAAGATCGGCCCGAGGCCCTGCCTCCAAGCGGCGAGGCTCTGACCATGGGCGCGGTGGAGCAGGTCGCGGCCGAAATCGGCATTCCCCCGGAGCGCGTTCGGCAGGCGGCACTCGGGATCGGGAAGTACGCTCGGTCCGATTTGTCGACCCGATACGTCCAGGGAATGAGGCCTGCATCTGATGGCAAATTAGTCACATATCGATCGGCACCTGATGTTGATTATACGAAGGGACGTTTGCGTGCCTCGCGGGTCATGCCCGTCGAGATTGCGGAATCGAGGCTTCCCGAACTGATCCCCGTGATCGAAGACGAACTGGACCTGATCGGCCATGCCTCGATCGTCGGTCGAACGCTCACCTGGAGCCCCGCAGCACAGGGTTCCGAGGGCCGGCATATCGTCGTCACCGTACGGCCACGCGGCGAGGAAACCGAGGTCCATCTCGACGAGCGCCTGGAGTATTCCGGCTGGCGCGAAGCCGCCCCGGGCATCGGCGCGGGATGCGGCGTGCTGTTCGGTTTGTTTCTCGCGCTGATGATGGGACTCGATGATGGGGGGATCCTGGTAACAGCGCTTCCGGGGGGTGCCCTGGGTGCGTGGATGGCAATGAAGGGGATCGAAAACACGGTGGTGGATACACGGCGCCCGGAGTTGCAGAAGCTGTTGGAACAACTGAGCGCAGCGGTCGAGAGCGCGGGAACAGAGCCGGCGACTTTAGAGCTAGGAGAGAAGAGATGATGGGGAAGATCGGCAGGCGGGTTGCTTCGCTCTCGGGCCTGTGCATGGGCCTGATCCTGGTCGGCTGCGGACCGGCTGACGCGGATCGTGAGCGGCCGACCCAGGCTGCCGGCGAGTACGATGCCGGGACGCTGGCGGCGATCGACCAGGTCGAGAGCGGTCTCCTGCCGCGGATACGGGCCGAGGGAGAGTCCGGCTGGACTCTCGCCGAGCGGATGGACCGGTGGAACGTCGAAGCCGTGAGCGTCGCCGTGATCGAGGACTACGACATCGCGTGGGCCCGGGCGTGGGGAGTCGCGGATCGCGAAGAAGGAACGCCTGCAACGACGGAGACGCTGTTCCAGGCCGGTTCGATCAGCAAACCCGTCGCGGCGACCGGCGCCCTGCGCATGGTCGAAGATGGGCAGCTCAGCCTGGATACGCCGATCAACGAATTCCTCACCAGCTGGCAACTGCCGGACAACGAATTCACCGAGGATACGCCGGTGACGATCCGGCGGCTGCTGAGCCATACGGCCGGGACCACGGTCCACGGATTCCCCGGCTACGCTCCGTGGGAGCCGGTACCGACCGTACAGCAGGTGCTGGACGGGGAGTCGCCCGCCAATACGGCCGCCGTGCGGGTCGATATCTCGCCGGGTTCCCAGGTCCGGTACTCCGGCGGCGGGACGACTATCGTGCAACTCGCGATGACAGACGTTTCCGCGGAAACGTTTCCGGTCCTGCTTCGCCGCCTCGTTCTCGAGCCTGCCGGCATGACAAGCAGCAGCTACGAGAATCCTTTGCCCCCGGGGCGTCTGTCTGACGCCGCGGCCGGGTACCGCCAGGACGGCTCGGCCGTGCCGGGCAAGCGGCACACCTACCCTGAGATGCAGGCCGCAGGCCTGTGGACTACTCCGTCCAATCTGGCCCGGTTCGCGATCGCGATGCAGAACTCACTGCGGGGGGCGCCGGGCGGTGTGCTCCAACCGGAGACGGCGCGGGAGATGGTCACTCCCGTGATGGGGCCGGCCGGCCTCGGGTTCTTCGTCGACGAATATGATGACGCCGTCTACTTCCAGCACGGCGGAGCCGACGAAGGATTCCAGGCGCTGCTGTATGTGAGCCGCGATGGCGGGTACGGCGTAGCCGTGATGGCGAATTCGGACAACGGCGGCGCGATCGCTCAGGAGATCATGCGGGCCGTAGCGCTGGAGTATGGGTGGGAGGGGATTCTGAAGGACCCGGTCGTGGCGATCGACATGCCCGCGGCCGAGCTGGCTGCATACGAGGGGCGGTACCGGAGGGACTCACCTCCGGAGGTAGCGAAGGTGTGGGTCGAAGACGGAATCCTGGTGACCCGGATCACGCTTCGCGGATTCACATCGCGACTCGTACCGCTCGGCGATGACGTATTCCTGTTCGAGGAGCAGGGAGACAAGTATCGCTTCGCGAGAGATTCCAGCGGCCACGTGGTCGCGATCGAGAGCATCGATCGCCCGAGCGTCCCTGGTCTCAGGCGCATCGAGGGGGATCAGTTCCTTGCTCCCGAGTTGCTGGAAGAGGGCAGGATCGACGAGGCGCTGGTGGCACTGGGCTCCGTGGGAGCTGCTGAACAACAGGTGAACTGGCTCGGCTACCAGCTTATGAATCTTGGCCGGCACGAGCCGGCCGTCGCCGTGTTCCGGTGGAATGCCGAGCGTCACCCAACGCATGCCAATCCGTGGGACAGCCTTGCCGACGGCTATCTCGCGGTGGCGGACACTGCCGGCGCAGTCTCCGCATACCAGAAGGTGCTCGAGGCGGTCGAATTCGATGCGAACGCCGATCCAGCTGCGCTGGAGGGTCTGAAGACGCGGGCACGGAGCCAGCTGGCAGCGTTGGGCCGTAGCTGAGGTGGAATCTCGGGACCCTACGAAGAATTCCCACTTTCCCACTTTTTCGTAGGGTCGCCATAGGGAAGCTTGCCCACCGCCTCCAACTGCGGCGATCTTCGCCCGCATGAGCGAGTCAACCGGGTTCAGACATTTCCTCGCCGAGCTCAAACGGCGAAAGGTGTTTCGCGTGACGGCGGTGTACGGCGCCGCCAGCTTCGGCATCCTGCAGGCTGCGGACATCCTGTTTCCCCGCGTCGGACTCCCGGACTGGACCGTGACCCTGGTCGCGGCGCTCGCACTGGCCGGCTTTCCGCTGGCCCTGATTCTTTCCTGGGCGTACGAACGGACTCCCGATGGGGTGCAGAAGACCGACCCGGCCGTCACGGGTGAGCTCGAGGCGATCGCGTCCGAGCCGGCCAGGAACCGCTGGCCACTGGGACTTGCTGCGCTCGGCGGTATCGTGCTGCTCGCGTTCAGCGCCTGGTGGGTACTGGGGCGACCGGACTCCGCGGACGCCCGGACCTACGATTCCATCGCCGTGCTGCCGTTCATAGACATGACCGGCAATCCAGAGAACGAGTACCTCGGGGACGGCCTCGCGGAGGAGCTTCTCAACGCGCTCGCCGGTGTGGAAGGGCTGAAGGTCGCATCCCGAACCTCGACCTTCGCCTTCAAGGGGTCGAACGTCGGCGCTACTGAGATCGGCGATTCGCTCGATGTCGCGACTGTCCTCGAGGGGAGCGTGCGCACCTCTCCCGACAGGCTCCGCGTCACGGCGCAGCTCATCGACGCCGACACCGGATTCCACCTGTGGTCCGAGACCTATGACCGGGCCCCGGCTGACCTGCTGGACATCCAGGATGATCTCACGCAGCAGATCATGGACGCGCTCGCCGTTCAGCTGGCTCCTTCGGCCACCGGCGGCGAGCGACCGGTCGTCCAGCGGGGAACCGAGAATCCCGAAGCGTACGACTATTTTCTCCAGGGTCGTTTCTTCTGGAACAAGCGCACGGGGGAAGACCTGGACGTGGCCGTGGGCCTGTTCGAGAAGGCGATCGAGGCAGATTCGAACTTCGCGGCAGCATATGCGGGGATCGCCGACGCACGGGTGGTACCGGCCGGGTGGGGTGACGATCCCGGAACGGCCCTCGACACGGCCGAGGCGTACGCGCGGCGGGCGCTGGAGATCGACCCGGCCCTGGCCCAGGCACACACGGCACTGGCGTACACGCAGCTTATGGACCTGGACCTGCAGGCAGCCGAGGCGAGTTTCCGCCGGGCGATCGAACTCGATCCCGGCTACCCGACCGGTCACCAGTGGTACGCGGAAGTGCTGGTCGCCACGGACCGCGATGCCGAGGCCATCGAACAGCTCAGGCTCGCCGAGTCGCTCGACCCGACGATGATCATCCGTTGGCACCTCGGACGAGCTCTCTACCAGGCAGGGCACTACGAAGAGGCGATTGCCCAGTTGCGCCCGCTTGCTGTTGCAGAGGGAGGGTACCGGGGACCGGCCATCGACTACATCGCACAATCGTACGAGTTGCTGCGTGACTATGACGCGATGATCTCGACATACGAGACGCATGTCTTCGATGCCGA
>JAENXO010000234.1 GCA_016649455.1 Gemmatimonadota bacterium
GCCCGCGGGGTTCGGGTCCGCTACATGCACAGCGACATCAACTCGATAGAGCGAGTGGAGATTCTCCGGGACCTCCGCCTGGGAAACTTCGACGTACTGGTCGGAATCAACTTGCTCCGGGAAGGTCTCGATCTGCCGGAGGTCTCGCTGGTGGCAATCCTCGATGCCGACAAGGAAGGGTTCCTGCGATCGGAAACCTCACTGGTTCAGACGATCGGCAGGGCGGCCCGGAATCTCAACGGCACCGCGATCCTGTACGCGGACCGGATCACGGGCTCGATGGAGCGCGCGATCGACGAGACGGACCGCAGGCGTGCCGTCCAGGCCAGGTACAACGAAGAGCATGGAATAACCCCTCAGTCGATCAAGAAATCGGTGCAGGAGATCCGATTCACGACGGCCGTGGCGGATGTGCGGGTCGTCGAGGTGGCCGAGGAGAAGACCGGCGCCGCCGTGGCCGAGTCGGTTGCCGGATACGAGGCTCCGGATCCGGAAGTGCTCGTGCGTCAGCTCGAGCAGGAGATGCGTGAAGCGGCGCAGGCTCTGGACTTCGAGACCGCCGCCCGGTTGCGAGACGAGCTGTTCGACGTGAAAGCCCAGCTTGAAACGGGAGCCACACCGCGACGTCGACGACACGGGCCCGATCGCCGCGCGGACTTCCGCCCGGGGAGGGGATCATGAGCGGGGAGCGCGCGGTTTCCGCTCCGACCGACGACCCGCGAGAGCTCGATGAGCAGTCGCTGCGGCGCTGGGGGGGCGAGCTGGGCCGCGCCGCGATCGAAGCTGACGCCTTCGTCTGCCTGTACGGACCGCTCGGAGCCGGCAAATCGACCGTCGTGCGGGCTGCCTGTCGCGGAGTGGGGGTTACGGGGGCGATTCCCAGCCCGACGTTCACGCTGTTGATTCGCCACGAGACTCCCGATGGACGCCCCGTGTGGCATGCCGACCTGTATCGACTGGACTCCCCGGGTCTGCTCGTCGATGCGGGCTGGCCGGGACTGCTCGAGGCGGAAGGAGCCGTATTCGTGGAATGGGCGGAGCGTGCGGCGGACTGGCTTCCAGCCGACCGTTGGGACGTGGAACTCCAGTTCACGAAGCACCAGGAAACACGCAGGGTGTCGATCCGGTCCGTCGGTGCGGCGCCACCGCCGCCCTGCCCGCCGGAGGTACCGTGCTGACGCTGGCGCTGGATACGAGTACGCGCACTGGGAGCATTGCGCTGGGGCTGGATGGGCAGCTCCTGGCAGAGTCGCGGCTCTCCGTCCAGGTGGTCCATTCCGAATCCGTCCTCCCCGAAATCGACCGCCTGTTCGAATCCGCCGGATTCGCCCCGGCAGACATCCGTCGCATCGTGGTCGGTTCCGGACCTGGCTCGTTCACCGGCGTGCGGATCGCGGCGGCGCTGGCGAAGGGGATTCGGGCAGCGACCGGCGCCGAGCTGTTCGCATACTCGAGCCTCGCGGCGATTGCAGCGGGCTCGGGCGCGAGTGGCCGGGTGTGCGCGGCTATCGATGCCCGTCGAGGACAGGTGTACGCTGCCGGGTACGAACTCGATTCCGGACTCACCCGGGAGTTCGAGCCCGTGGCTGAGCCGTTCGACGCGCTCCTGGCACGCCTGGAGCCTTCGGCCGAGTGGACGCTGGCCGCAGCCATCCCGGAGCCGCTGCGGCAGCAGGCGAGTCTCGAGGGCGTCAACGTGCTCCCTCCGGCCGCCGGCGAGCCGGGCGCGGCGAGCCTGCTGTTCCTCGTCGGTCTCGTTCCGGAGCTTGGACTGGTCCGGCATCCCGAGACCTGGGAGCCCGGCTACGTCAGAGCGTCATCGGCCGAGCGCGAGCTGGCGGGATGAATTCCGGACAGAGTTCCCATCCGCCGGTCGCCGTACGAGCCATGTGGCCGGACGACATTCCGGACGTGATGCGGATCGAGCGACAGTCATTCGGCATGCCGTGGCAGGAAAGCACCTTCCGGGCTCTCATGAGACGCCCGAGCGCGTCGCTTCTCACGGCGGAATCGAACAGGACGGTCGTCGGATTCTCGGTGCTGTGGTTCGCTGCGGACGAAGGAGAACTGGGTGACCTCGCCGTCGATCCGGAACAGCGCGGTCGCGGAATCGGCCGGACCCTGCTCAATCGGTCGATCGAGGAAGCACGGTTGCGGGGAGCCCGTTCGCTGTATCTCGAGGTCCGGGAAAGTAACGAAGCTGCCCGGGCGCTGTACCAGACAGCGGGGTTCGAGACCGTCGGGCGGCGGGCCGACTACTATAGCGGCCCGCGCGAAGATGCGTGCGTGATGAGACTGGATCTGCAGAATTCGGCACGTTGACACCGCTTTGGAGCGGCGCCTAATATGAGGGCTGCGGCACGTTCTCTGACGGAAGGCGCCCCGGACGGTACCTTCATGAAACGTCTTTTACATCAACGAATTACGAGGCTGGTATGTCGCGTTCCCTGAACCGTGTACAGATCATTGGTAACCTCGGGGCGGATCCCGAGCTGCGTACGACCACCGGCGGCGCGAGAGTTGCAAATCTTTCGGTGGCTACGAGTCGCCGCTGGAACGATCGGCAGGGTCAGGAGCAGGAGAAGACCGAGTGGCACAAGGTCATCTTCTGGGAGAATCTGGCGGAAGTCTGCGAGAAGTATCTAAAGCGCGGCGACCGGGTCTATGTGGAAGGATCGATCGAGTATCGGCAGTACGAGGACAAGGAAGGCCAGACGCGGTACATCACGGAGATCAGGGGTCGGGAGATGATCATGCTGGGCGGGCGCGGGGAGAATGCGCAGTTCGACGCGTCCTCGCGTTCAGCCGGTCCATCTCGCGGCGACCCATCGCCGGCGAAGGACTCGTTCGAGGAGTTCTCGAGCGACTCGCTCACGCCGGAGGACGACCTGCCGTTCTGAGGAGTTGAGGATGAACACGAAGGCCCGTACGGCGATGGCGGCGGCCGGAGCCCTGGCGCTCTGGCTCGGTCCGGTCGAGGGGGTGTGGGCCCAGGAAACACCCGACGGTGAGACGCCGCGGCACGAGGTGCGGCGCGGTGAGACCCTGTGGGGTCTCGCGGGTCACTACCTGGCGAATCCGTTTCGCTGGCCCGAGATCTTCCAGCTGAATCCCGATGTCGTCCAGGATCCTCACTGGATCTATCCCGGCGAGGCCTTGCGGATTCCGGACGGCGGTGTGATTCCGGTCTCGGATCGTCCGTACGTCCGGTCTACCACGACCGCGCATCGCGGCGCAGCTCGTCACGGCGGCTCCGCCGACCTGTCGAACACCGTCTTCATGACCCGCTCAGATCAATTCCTGACGCATACAGGGCTGGAGGTCGATGCCGCGGCCCGCCTGGGTGTCGTGAGCCTGAGCGATTTCTTCGGGGCCAGCCAGTTGCTGGATCCGTCAGAGCTCGGACCCACTGGCACGACATCCAGGGTGATCGAGGAGAATCCACTCGGACTCAGCCTGCCGGAATCGGCGACGCTGAATCAGGACGTGGTCGTTCACCTGGGCGAACTGTCCACGTGGGAAGGTGACTATCTACAGTCCGTCCGCTGGGGACGAAGCATCGGATTGCAGGGCATCGTGCTCGAGTCGAAGGCGATTCTGAAGGTCACGCGAGTGGCGGGTGACAGCGCGCGTGCACGGGTCATTGAGATCTTCGGCGACTACCGGGTTGGTGACCCGGTCGTGCAAGCGGCTGACTTCTTCGTCGATCCGGAGTCTGACGTAGTTGAGGCCGCGAGTCGATTGGATGGCACGATCATCGCCTTTGCGATCGAGAATCAGACCATCCTGGGCCTGTACGACGAGGTGTTCCTCGATGTCGGCAAGCAGGCCGGTGTACGGGTGGGAGATGAATTCCTGGTTTTCTCCCACCTCGAACCGACTCCGGAAACGGCCGAGGCGGCTGATGCGCTCTGTCACCTGCGCGTCGTGCGCGTGACCAACGGGACGGCGACCGCCGTCGTGTTCAAGATCCGGGATCCCGGTACTCGCGAGGGCAATCCCGTCAGACTCGCCGGTCGAATCTCCGACTGATCGCGTCCGGCGAGCCGGATCGCGGCGGGCACCCCGCCCGCCGCGGATGCCCTGCCTTTCCCACCCCGACGGATCCCGGTAGCTTCGGGTCGAAATCCCCGGCGAAGTCGCGTCGTACCGGCCTTCGGGCGTGGTGACGCCGAATCGCCCGGGGCGGGCTTCTTCGGCCAGAATCTGGAGAACAGGGTGAGCGGATCTCGGCGCGTTCTCGTAACCGGCGGCGCAGGTTTCATAGGGTCTCACGTCTGCGAAGCGTATCGAGACGCGGGTTGGGACGTGACGGCACTCGACGATCTGAGCTCAGGGAGTCGACAGAACGTCCCCGAGGGTGTCGAGCTCGTCGTCGAAGACATCCGCTCGGATGCCGCGGGAGACCTCATCCGACATGGACGTTTCGAGCTTCTGAACCATCATGCGGCACAGATCGACGTACGCGTGTCGGTGTCCCGTCCACGGCATGATGCCTCGATCAATATCGATGGTTTCCTGAACCTGCTCGAGGCATGTCGAGACGCCGAGGTGGGCCGGGTCCTGTTCGTCTCGTCCGGCGGAGTCGTATATGGGGAGACGGACCAGCTTCCGGTGGGTGAAACGGCGCCGAAAGCACCGGTCTCGGGGTATGGGGTAAGCAAGTTGACCGGCGAGAACTACCTGTTCGCGTTCCGCAAGCTGTTCGGAATCGAGAGTGCGGCGCTCCGCTACTCGAATGTCTACGGACCCCGGCAGGATCCGAACGGGGAGGCAGGTGTAATCGCTGTCTTCTGCAGCAGGATACTGGCTGGCGAGCCGCTGACTGTGTTCGGGGATGGTCTGCAGACCCGGGACTACGTCTACGCCGGGGACGTGGCACGCGCCAATCTGGCGCTGACTGAGGCCGCGCTGCCCGAGCCGGAGTCGATCGACGATGTGGCATTCAACGTTGCCACGGAGCAGGAGA
>JAENXO010000326.1 GCA_016649455.1 Gemmatimonadota bacterium
CACTTCGAGGAGAAGGTCCAGCTCCTCGAGAGTATGGTCGCCCATGTGTCCGATCCGGAAACAGCGCTGCTTCAGCTCCCCGTATCCTGTAGCGATGGTGAACCCTCGTTTCCGCACTGCGGCTACTACATCCGAACTGCTGACCCGGTCCGGCAGGGTGACGGCCGTCACGGTCGGCGACCGATAACCCTCGGCGGCCAGGATTCCGTACCCATCTCCGAGGGAGGAGCGCAGGCCCTCCACCCACCCGCTGGTCCGCTCCGCCATCGCCTGGTGCCTGGCCACCCGTCGATCCAGGCCCTCGGAGGCGATTCTCTCCAGCTGCCGCTCGAGCGCGTAGAACAACGAAACGGCGGGCGTGTTCGTGGTCTGGTGCTCGCGCGCCCGGCGATCGAACGCGACGAGGTCGAAGTAGAAGCTCCGGACCGGAATGCTCGCCGCCCGGGCCAGAGCACGATCCGATGCCACCCCCAGCGCGAGTCCGGGGGGAAGCGCGAGCGCTTTCTGCGATCCGGTGAGCAGGAAGTCGACGTCCCATTCGTCGAACGCGATCGGAACTCCTCCCACGGACGTTACGCCGTCCACCGCCAGCAGGACGCCGTCGTACCGCCGCACGACTCTCGCGAGCTCGGCAATCGGGTTCAGTATGCCGGTGGAGGTCTCCGAATGGACCACCGTCACCAGGTCCCACCGGTCCATCTCCGCGCTCAGCGCCATTTCCAGCCTGTCCGGGAGGTTCGGCTGGCCGGGATCAACCTGCAGCACGTCCACCGGTCGACCACAGATCTCGGCGATTGCCCGAAAGCGGTCCCCGAACGCTCCGCATACGAGCGCGAGAACCCTTCGATCGGAGAGGTTGGTGACTGCCGTCTCCATCAGCCCGGTGGCGGAACTCGTCGACACGAGGACCGATCTTCGGGTGCCGAACAGCTCCTGCAGGCCGGGCTCGATGCGCTCCAACAGCTCGCGCATCGCCTCTCCCCGGTGACCGATCACCGGGTGGAGCATCGCGGAGAGCACTTCCGGACGGACTTCCGTCGGACCCGGCAGGAAGAAACGACCGAATTCGAGGTCGGGATGCATTGGTGTGGTTTCCATTGAAGCACGTGTGGTCGAAATGAACCGCGTCAAGATCCGGATCCCGCGAGACCGGGGCAAGCACCAGGCCCCGGTTGACGGAACCCTACCTCGGTGGAAACTTGCACGATCGCCGCGCGCCGGTCCGGCCGTGGCCGCTTCCGTTCCAATCGGGGCGGCAAGCGATCCGAATCCTGTGATCGGGTCCTGAACATGCGCTATCACGTGATGACCGAAGTCTCGCCGGAGGACGTTCTCCAGCGTGCCCGTGAGTTCTACACTGAGCATGCCCGGGTTGAGGTAGAGCCGGCCGGACCGGACGGCATTCGTGTCTCCGGAGAAATTGGAACGGCCGACATCCGGGTCGACCGTCATCACGGGCACACGAATGTTCACGCCCATACGGACCGCATGGTTGGCCTGGACATCACGGATCTGACGAAACGCTTCCTCTATTCCCTGGGGCACATATGAGCCACGACAGCCCGGCGCCATCGACGGACCGTTCGGCGCCTCCGGATACTGTTATCGTTCGCATGGTGATGCCGGACCGCTGGCTCGAACAGGTGGAGGATCTCCCTGTCTCGACACCGGTACGGGACGTCAAAGCCATCGGTCTCCGGACCATGCTCCAGCGATCGACGGATGATCCGGCGGATTACTACCTCGAGTACGCGGAGCGTAGAGTACGGGACGAAGACGTTTCGCTGGCAGAGCTCGGCTTCAGGCCTCGTGAGATCCTGGCGATCCGGGCATACGACCTGGGGCATTACAAGAGATTCGAAGGCTGAAATCCCGGCGGGCCGGTTCCACGGACCGGACCTGCCGCATTGCACACGACTCCCGCCCGGTCCGTCGGCCGTCATGCACGGCAGCCGGCAGCCGGGTGTCCCGATCGGGGCCAGTGGTAGAACGAGGCGGAGATTGAAAAGGAGCGGGATGTGACTGAGAAGCACGGCGCGGAGGCCGCAACGGTCGCCAGCCGGCTCGGCTGGGATTCCGGGCTCGAGATTCTGGAGGCGAACGAACCGACGCTGCGACGCGGGCACCACCTCGCCCTCGTGGCGACCGAGGGCTCGGGAGTCGAGGCCGTCTACGCGTTCGCCGTCCTGCAGGCCTGCGACGTGGAGACCCGGGAGATCCAGGCCCTCGTCCTCTGCTCGACGGATGAGCGAGCCGGACGCGTGGCCCGGGCACTCCAGGCCGGGGTCGGGCCGGACGGGTTCAACGTGTTTCTCGCCGGCCATGGGTGGCAGGGATCGGAGACCGTTCCGACCGCGTCCCAGGTCGTCGTCTCACGTCCGTCTCGAGTGCTTCCGGCAATCCGCTCGGGCCTCTTAGGCCTCGGTTCGCTCCGTCTCCTGATCCTGGACGGTGCCGCGGGGTTGGCACAGCTGGATGAGTGGTCTTCAGTCGAACCGATCCTCGACACACTGGGTCCCGATGTCCGGAAGATCGTGTCGACGGGCCGGCCGGACTCGGGGTTTCGCGAGCTCATCGAGCGACAGCTTCCGAGGGCCCGGCGGTGGCCGGAGGACCTCCTGCCGATCAGTGGTTCCGAAGACACACTCGCCGAAGCCGGACCGATGGTGCGCATCGGCGTCGGGGAAGGGTCCGACAGTCTCGCGCTGCTGGAAAGCTGTGTCGCCGCGGCCGAGGGATCTTCGAGGAATTCCATTGTGGTCCACTTCGCGGACGCGTACGAATCCACGGCGGGTGCCGCGGCGCTCGCCGTGCTCGGGCGACAGGTTTCGGTGGACGGCTCGATCGCCAGGGTGGAGCGCGGGGACCCGGGCCAGCCTCCCGGAGCGGCGATTCTGTTCGGCACTCCTGCCCGACTCGCCGAGTTCGAATCCGCCTTCGAGGGTGCGGAGCAGCGATATGCGGTCGTTCAGCCTCATCACCTGTCTCACATCGAGGCCCTGGCCCGGCGCGCCGGATTCGCGATCAACCACTTCGGCGGAGCACGGCTTTCCGACCCTCTGGACGCAGTCGCCCTGTATCGCCGCCGGCTCGAGGAGTCCGTCCGCTCGGTGGATCTCGTTCCCGAACTGCTCGTGCTCGAGCCCCTGATCGATCGGTTCGGAGCCGTGCGTGTGGCGGCGGCGCTGTCGGGACTGCTCCGACGGCGCGACGAGTCGCCGGGAACCGTCGTTCCGTGGCCTGATATCGAGGCCGCGTCGCTTTCGATGCCGTCGTCGTCTCCGGGGATGCCGGCCGAAGGAAGAGCTCCGTCCACGCGTCGACCGGCGGACCCGCCGCGCGGAGCGCGGACTGCCTGGACGAAGCTCTTCTTCGGGATCGGACGGAAGGACGACATCAAGCCCGGCGACCTGGTAGGAGCCATCACCGGGGAGACGGGAATCGTGGGCGGCCAGATCGGGAAGATCGATATCCGGGGCGGCTTCACGCTCGTGGAGATCGATTCGCAGGTCGTGGATGACGTGGTGCGGAAACTCGCGGGGGTTACGATCCGGGGGCAGGAAGTGCCGGTAAGACTGGACCGGGATCGCTGAGCGCCCGCGGAGCAGTGACTATCGGCGCACGCACCGGCAACTGAGGAGTCCTGACCGTTCCGTGAGACGATTCGCGTTTCGCTTCGCCTGGGTGATCGGCTTTGCCGTGCTGCTTCTGGTTGCCGGCACCATGGCGTTTC
>JAENXO010000528.1 GCA_016649455.1 Gemmatimonadota bacterium
GCAGTCGGAACGTCCGGACCACAGGATGTTCGAGCAGTGGCATCCTCTGGGTGTCGTGGGTGTGATCACGGCATTCAACTTTCCGGTCGCGGTGTGGAGCTGGAACTCGGCGCTGGCCGCCGTGTGCGGCGACTCCACGCTTTGGAAGCCGTCGAGCCACGTGCCCCTGTGCGGAGTCGCGGTCACGATGATCGCGGAGAAGGTGTGTCGCGCGAACGATGTCGATCCGGCGATTTTCTCTCTCGCTGTGGGGAAGGGCTCTACCGTGGGTGAGAAGCTCCTGCAGGACAAGCGGATCCCGCTCGTCTCGTTCACGGGAAGCACGAACATGGGAACGCGAGTGGCCGAGGTCGTAGGCAAGCGTCTGGGCCGCACGATTCTCGAGCTTGGCGGCAACAACGCGATCATCGTCACTCCGAACGCCAACATGGATCTCGTCCTGCCGGCGATCCTGTTCGGCGCCGTCGGAACCGCCGGACAGCGGTGCACCAGCACGAGGCGGATTATCGTTCACGAGTCGATCAAGGATGAACTCGTGGCCCGCCTCACGAGTGCGTACGACGGAATCCGGATCGGCAACCCGCTGGATCCGGATACGCTGATGGGGCCACTGGTGACGAAGAACGCGGTCGAGGACATGATGAACGCGCTGGACCGCGTTAAGGCCGAGGGAGGCGAAATCCTCACTGGCGGAAAGCGGCTGGGGGGCGATGACTATCCTGGCGGTCACTACGTCGCGCCCTGTATCGCGGTGGCCGAGAACAGTTTCTCGATCGTGCAGGAAGAGACCTTCGCTCCGATTCTCTACATTATCGGATACGGCAAGAAGGGCTCCTCCCCGAAGGAAGCCGTGGCCGAGATTGAGGACGCTCTGCGAATCCACAACGGGGTCCCGCAGGGTCTCTCGTCGGCGATCTTCACCGACAGCGTGCGCGAGGCCGAGTACTTCCTGTCCAACCGCGGCAGCGATTGCGGGATCGCGAACGTAAACATCGGCACGAGCGGCGCGGAGATCGGCGGGGCGTTCGGAGGCGAGAAGGAGACCGGCGGCGGAAGGGAGTCAGGGTCTGACGCCTGGAAGGCGTACATGCGGCGCCAGACGAACACGGTGAACTGGAGTGACGAACTCCCGCTGGCGCAGGGGGTCAGCTTCGGCTGAGTAGTGGTCGGGGCTCCCTGGCAAAGCCATTGAGATGGACTGGAAGCGGACGAGGGGCGCCGGAGTTCGGCGCCCCTCGTCGCATCCGCAAGCGGCGGGGCTCAGAAGGAGACGCCGCCGAACACTTCGAACCAGTTCTCGCCGGTCCACTTGTACCGCCCACCGACGTCGAGGAACAGGAATCTGAGTCCGAGCCCGGGCAGGAGGGAGAACTCGTCGAGCTCCGTGTAGTACCCCCCGTCCAGGCTGAAGTAGATGATCGGGAGCTGCAGCCGAGCGCCGATCAGGAAGCTCCAGATGTCCAGGTCTGCTATCTGGGTGCCGTCGCTTCGATCTTTACCGGGGAGGCTGTTGTATCCGGCTTCTCCCCGAAGCTTGATGAGGGGAATGAGCGTGAAGTCGCCGGTAGCGGCCAGGCCCCAACCCGTATCGACACTGTCAGCGAGGTCGCCTGTCGGAAACAGGAGCTTGCCGCGGGCGCCAATGTCGAACTGCGCGGATGCGGTCTGGGGAATCGCGACGAGCGCCAGGGCGGCGATCAGAACAAACAACGGACGTTTCATTCTCGGTTTCTCCCAGCACGGGTAAAATGTTGGAGCTGGAGATGCGGGCCGGCCATCCGGTTTGTAGCTTTCCGAACCGTCAGGCAAGAGAGCGCGTCAGGTGCCCGTTGGTCAAGGCGTCACGGTGTCGGCAACAGAAGGAGTAGATCTTGGAGTGGATTCTGTCGTTGTTCGCCGGCGTCGGGCTCGCTGCCGCCACTGGTTTCCGGGTGTTCGTACCGTTGCTCGGCATGAGCGTAGCGGGAAGTCTCGGGATCCTGCCGCTGTCCTCCAACTTCGAGTGGCTTTCAAGCCCGGTCGCGATGGGCGCCCTGGCGATCGCCACTGTCCTCGAGGTCGGCACCTACTTCGTCCCCTGGCTGGACAACCTGATGGACACGGTCGCGGCTCCGGCGGC
>JAENXO010000271.1 GCA_016649455.1 Gemmatimonadota bacterium
ACGACCGTAGCTGCTCGGTCGGCAGCACCAAGCGCGATCCGGGCGGCCCCCGTCCGGAGCCGGACGAGAGACGGCTCTGAATGACTGAGTCCTTCAGGGAATATCCCGACGGCCGCCCCTTCGGCGAGCGCGGAATGCACAGCTTCGAACACGCTGGCATTCCGGTCCATCAGTTCGGGGTCGTCCTGCCGGCGATACACCGGGATCGAACCGGACGCCCGCATCAGCGGCCCGACGAGGCGTTCCTCGAACAGCGGAGCCTTGGCCAGAAACCGGAGCGGCCGGTCGGCGGCCGCCGCGACGAGGACCGGATCGATCAGGGAGTTCGGGTGGTTGGCGACGAACAGGACAGGAACCGTCTGAGGGGGTGCTTCTCCTTCGACCCGAATGCGGTAGTAGATGCGGGCCGCAGCGCGCGCGATCCGCGCCATGTGTGGAAGCAACCAGGCCCGCCCGGTCACCGACTCGCTCATCAGACTCCCCTGTCCGACCGACGACAGGTGGCCCGGAGGGCCGCCTGCGTCGATTCGCCATCCGGCAATTGTTATATTGTAGGTGCAACAGGCCCCGCGGCGTAGCTCCCTTCCCCGACCGGGTGACAAAGATGGACGATCGCGAGCGGCTGGACCGGCTCGAACGGCGCCTCGAAGATATCGAATCTGAGTTGCGTGTCGTCCGTCGATTCTTCGCCGAGTCCATGGACTCCGGCTCGACAGGGACGAGTGATCCGCGGCGGTCGAAGCGGAAAGCCGCGCAGTCCCCGGAGCGCGTATCCCTCGCAGACCGAATCCGGTCGCGGACGCCGATGCGCCGGGGACGAGCAGCCCATGACGCCATCGACATCGAATCCTGGATTGGACAGAACGCGCTTCTGGTGATCGGCGGCCTCGCACTCGTCGTGACAGTCGGCCTCGCGCTCAAGTACGCCTTCGAACGTGGCTGGATCTCCCCCGAGATCCGGGTCCTCGGCGGTTTGCTGATCGGTATTGCAGTGTCGGTGTACGGCGAGAACCAGCTCCGGCGGGGACTCGGGAGATTCGGAGCCGTGCTGGTGGGCGCCGGGGCCGCCATCTGCTATCTGGCCCTGTGGGCCGCCGCGGGTCCGTTCCAGTTCGTCCCGGCAGCGGTGGGAATCGGCGCGCTGTTCCTTCTCGCGGGGCTCGTGTTCCTCGCTTCTGTGCGACACGACCGGGAAGAGCTGGCGGCGTTTGCTGCCATCGGCGCATTCATGGCTCCACTTCTGCTCGGGCAAGGAGAGTCGGTCAACATTCTGCTGGCCTACTCGGCGTTCGTGTCGGTGGCCGGCGGACTCGCCGCCTGGCGGAAGGAATGGCGGTCGGCGTTCATCATCGTGGTTCTGGGCCTGTTCGTGATGGCCTGGATCGCCGCTGGAAATCAACCGACGGAGCCGTGGATGGCGTTGTACGTGCTAGTTGGCTCTTCCACGACCGTCCTCGCGGCGAGGTCCCGCGGCTGGGACCGGACGGAGACCGTGGCAGTCTTCCTCGGGTGGGGCACGCTGCTGCTCGCCGCCAGCGGGGCGGATGGTGCCTGGGCCTGGCTGTATGCCCTCGGGCCGGCCGGATTTGCAGCCCTGCTCGCGTTGCCGGTCATTCGTCACAACAGCATGGAACTGATCCTCGGCCAGCTGGAGGCTGAGTCTCGCCCGGGTGCATGGCGAGACCTGCTCCTGTTCAGTCCGGCGGTCTTCGCGTGGGCCGCGACGGTCCTGTTGGCCTTCGGCGAGGCCGATCAGACCACCGGCGCGTGGGTCCTCGCCGCAATCGGTGTCGCCTGGCTCGCGTGGGCCCTGGTCAGCCGGAGTCCCGAATTGCTGACGGCCGGACTCGCCACCGCGGCCCTGGCTGTGTGGCAGGGCTTCGAACCGTCCCTCCAGCCAGCAGCCTGGGGAGCACTCGGTCTGCTGGCCGCGGTTCTGAGCCGGGGCGACGGTCTTTCACTCGCCCGGGCGATGTCACCTGCCTTGATCGCCCTGGCCCTCATCCACCTTCCCGAATTGCTCTCGACCCGAACCGAATTAGACCCCGCGTTCACAGGTACCTGGCCGCTGGTATCCGGCGCCGTCCTGGTGGCGGCTGTCCTCGCTGCCGGTCCTGCGTGGACTCAGCCTGATCCGCGAGTCGAGCGAATCGGCGGAATCTCCCAGCGAGGGATTCTGTGGACGCTGGCGGGAGGGCTTCTGTTCATGCTGGTCACGGTCGAGATCGAGACGCTGCTCCGGCAGCGCGGAGCCTCGAGTCTCGCCTCCGGGTTCGCGGTCAGCGCCTGGTGGCTGGTGTATGCGGGAGTGCTGCTGGCGTGGGGATTCGTCAGGGATGTGAAGGCCGTGCGGATCGCTGGACTGCTGGTCGGTGGGCTCGCGCTATCGAAGATCGTAGTACACGATCTCTCATCACTCGAGGCGCTGTACAGAATTGGATCGTTCGCGCTGCTCGCGGGAGGTGCGCTGCTCGCGGCGCGGGCTTACCACCAGCGGGCCCGGCAGGACTCGGAGGCGGGCGAGACGACGAGCGGGCGGGAAACCAGCGGCGGGGACTAACTTACGGTTTGCAGGCCCGGCCGGCGGGTTCATTTCTCGAGGTTGCCAACGTAATCGCTCATTCCTACAGCCTCGACCAGCACTGCGAAACGGGGCTCGCCGACCAGCTTCTCAATTCCGACGATCGACAGGATTCTCTGGGGTGAGTCCGGGTTTTCCTCGATCGATCGTTCGAGCAAGTCCAGCGCGGCCTGCCGATCATCGACCAGCAGCAGCCATTCGACCGCCAACGGATACTGGATGGCCGCCGGGAGCTCCAGCAGACGCAGCACGGCTGCGGTCGCTCGCTCATGGTCCGACGGGTCGCGCACTCCGGCTATCACGTCCCGAGCCAGTTCCGCCCCGCCAGGTCTGCCGCTTGCCGCTATTCCCCGCCTCAACCGCGCTTCCGCTTCTGCCCAGTCGCCGAGACGAGCCAGGGCGTACGATGAGGTCAGCAGCGCTGGATAGAAGTCCGGCTGAATCGCGAGCGCTCGATCGAATTCGGCGAGGGCCCCCGTCCACCGGCCGAGCGACTCCAGGACCTGCGCGTTGGAGTGAATTGCGTGCAGGGAGAGCGGGTCCAGTTCTACTGCCCGCTCCGTCCACTCGAGCGCCTCCTCGAATCGGCCCTGTCTCCAGCGCATCTGCCCATACCACGTCAGGCCGCTTGGATAATCGGCATCCAGCTGCATCGCGCGGTCGAATAGCCGCTCCGCCTCATCGAAGGCCTGGTGAAATTCGAAAAGCGTCGTGGCGAGCGTGTAGAGGGCTTCGGCGTTCTCCGGGTCGAGTTCGAGGGCCCTGCGGGCGGCGAACTCCGAGCGCTCGCCACCCTGGCGGGCCGGATAATCGGACCACGCGGGAAGGGCGTTGTAGGCTGCGGCGAGGCCAACCCATGCCGGGACGTAGCTGGAATCGCGCTCGATCGCCGCTTCAAAATACCCGACTGCGGCCTGGAGTCCCTCCGGGCTGCGCGAGGCCCAGCCCTGACGACCCAACAGGTACAGATCGTACGTCTCGAGGTCCGCCGTGCGTACCAGCGCAGGGACCCTTCCACTCCCGGTCGGGAGAGTGCCTCCACCAGCCTGTGCCCCGACGTCCGGCGTCGTTCCTGTGGCGAGCGCCTGTGCCACGTACCCGGCGATTTCATCCTGAATATCGAACACATTGTCGGCGGTCAGCTCGCGATCCCAGTCGCTGGACCACACGTGGAATCCGTCGGCCGCGTCGATGAGCTGCGCCGTCACTCGCACCCGCCCACCGGCCCTCCGTACACTGCCCTCCAGGATCGTCTCTACCCCGAGCGCCTCGCCGACCTCGCGCAGGTCCTTGTTCTCGCCCTTGTAGGCGAACGAGGATGTGCGGGCTGCGACCTTGAGATCCGGCACGCGAGCCAGTGCGTTCAGCAGCTCCTCGGTGAGCCCGTCGCTGAAGTACTCGTCCGACGGGTCCTCGCTCATGTTGGCGAACGGAAGTACGGCGATCGAAGCATAGGCGACGTCGCCCTGAGCAGGAGCAGCAGCGTCTCCAGAGGACAACGGCGGCCGTCCCAGCGTCCACCAGACGCCGACGAGCAGCAGTGCCGTGCCCGCGGCGGCCGCGAGACCCACGGGCCAGCGCTTCGCCGCCGATGCGGCCGCGATGGTCTCGAGTTCCCCGGTTTCCGCTTCCTCCGTGCGACGCATCCCGCCGGGCGTGCGCTCGTACACCCAGGCCAGGCCCAGCGCGATCGGAAACCCGAGCAGGGCGAGGACCGCTACAAAGGTGACCGTCCACTCCGAAAACCCGAATCGCGGAAACAGGATGTCCGACGCCTCGAGGATCGCGAAGGACGCCGCACCGTAGACGGCCGCCACGCGAAACACCTTGCGACGCTTGAGCTCGGCGAAAAACCGCTGGTA
>JAENXO010000447.1 GCA_016649455.1 Gemmatimonadota bacterium
CTCGACTCGAGACCGCTGCTCTGGAGCGCGGTCGTCGTCGGTGCATACGCGATTCACCTGATGGCGGTACACGAGACCGCGAGGACGGCAGAGAAGGGCTCGCCCCGAGCCGAACGATCAACGCTCGACCAGGAGCGCGAAGAGGTCGAGCTGCTTCGGCGGGAACTCGAGCGGAAGCTCGCCCACGCTGAAGAGCAGTGGACGCTGCTCAGGTCGATGGTACAGGAGCGACTGCGGCGATCCGGCGCTTCGACGCCGCCAACACCGAAGCCCGGGATCGAGCTCGAGCCGCACGCCGGTCAGGAAAGCACAGCCGATCGAACCACGAAAGCGGCACCGGAGCTCGATGAGTCCGGCCGAGCATACAGTCGATGGTAGGCCGCCCCAGCTCGAAGGAGTGGACCGTGAAGAAGTGGAAGTCGCGCGAAAGCAACGAGCGAGGCGCGGTCCTGTTCCTCGTCGCTGCCTCGATGGTCGTGATCCGGGGCTATCCCGTTACCGGGAGAATTCGGTATATTGACTGGAGCGTTCGCGCCGTCTGACGAACTGAAATGTTTTTTGTAGCACCAGCACCACGGCCCCCGGACGGCGTCTCCGGCGTCGAAGTCGGGCGCAATCGACTTAACGACAAGCGCTTATGGGCGGCCTCCACAACGTCGTTAAGTTCTGGCACGGCTCTTCCGGTGAGTCATGGCGTCAGTGATCGAGAAAGTTCGTCTCGTTTTGATATCGCGGATTCGGTTTGTTGATCGGCGAATCCCCGGGAAGTGGAACAGACAGCGGACTCGACGGGTCCAATCAGTCCTCGTCGAGTCCTGGATCATTCCGTGCCGTCGGCCCCGGCAGGGCAGAGACTTGTAAGGTACAGGCGACAATCGCCAACAGATCGGTATCAGGCGTCCAGGAGACAGAGCATGACGGGCTGGAAGGCACGATTTCGAAATGAAAGAGGCGCGGTCCTCCTCCTTGTCGCGGGAACGATGATCGTAATGCTGGGGTTCGCGGCCCTCGCGGTGGACGTCGGCTTCCTGATGAATGCGCGCACCGAGGCACAGCGTACGGCTGACGCCATGGCATTGGCTGCTGCGTCCGCTTTCATTGATGACATGCCGAATGCCGAACCCCTGGCGGCGAGCAGGGCGCTGGACTACGCGGCGAAGAACCAGGTGCAGGGTGTGACCGCGAGCTTCAATCCGGACACCGACATGCAGATCTGGCTCGATGAAAAGAAGGTCCGTGTCACCGCCAATTTCCTGCGTGAGCGCGGGAATCCGATGCCGACGTTCTTCGCGAAAGTCCTCGGAATCAGCGATGTGAACGTACGCACGATCGCCACAGCCGAAGCGTCACGCGCGGACGAGATCGGCTGCCTGACGCCCTGGGCCGTCGGGGACATGTGGGAAGATACGTGGGCCGACGGCGATCCGGGCAAATATGACTATGACGACGTTGACAGGAGTGATACACCCACGGAGGGTGACAGCTTCGACGACTATTGTCCCTGTGTGCGTAACGATAACCTCGAACTGGTCGCAGACCCGGACTACGTGTTCAATGGTCTCGTATGCCAGAACCAGAACAGGTGCACCGGCTGGGGGAGTGATTACCGCGACGACGCAACCTACAAGAACGATGTGGGAAGGGTCCTGACCCTCAAGCCCGGAAATCCGGCCCAATCGTGGAGCCCCGGGTGGTTCATGGCCTGGAGGCCGCCGGAAAATATGGGTGGGGCAGACTACAAAGAGAACATCATCAAATGCATCGATGAGTCGATGTTCGACGCGGGCTCGATCGTGCCGATCGACACCGAGCAGGGAAATATGATCGGGCCTACGCTCCAGGGCGTGGAAGAGCGTATCGGATCCGACCCGCATTATTGGGAACCCACCTGCACGAGTGGCACTGCGTGTATCCGGAGCAACGTGAGTTCATGCGGCCAGGGTAGTCCACTCGACGAAGGTTACACCGAGTGCTCTGGCTACGATCAGCGGATGATTATTGTGCCCTTGATGGATCCGACCGAGGTGATGCGCAACGGCATGACGGAAATCCAGTTCCGCGGATTCATGCGGCTATTCCTGGACGATCCGAGCGGAAATAACATCACCGGACACATCCTGGGTCTCGGCGGCGCGGCGGGCAGCGCTGGACCCGATCCTGAAGGTACCGGTGCGCTGCCGCTCATTCTGCGCCTCGTCGAAAACGAGTAGCCGGGACGGCACCTGTCGCTCTTTCGATACCCTGTCCAGTAGAAAGCGCCCCGGGTCTCCGGGGCGCTTTTTTTGGTCTACCGACCCGTTTCGGGCCGCGGGAGGTCCTTCAGGCACTGATGTCAGTTCGGCGTGTCCAGGTGCACGCGCACGGCGAACATCGCGACTTCCTGCCTGTTCCTGAGCCCGAGCTTCTTCATCACGCGGCTCAAGTGATTCTTTACCGTTTGCTCGGCGATCTCGAGCTCGGCGGCGATCTCCTTGTTCTCCAGTCCCCGGGCGACGAGCGAGATGATCTCGAGCTCCCGGCCCGTGACCCGCCCCGCCTCCGGGGCCGCATCCGACATGCGTCCGACCATTGAGCTAAGCCAACCGCCGGCCGAAGTCCCGCCGGCCGCCACCGTCCGGATCGCTCGCACGAGGAGATCCGGCTCAGCGACTTTCGGAACACAGCCC
>JAENXO010000204.1 GCA_016649455.1 Gemmatimonadota bacterium
AGACCGGTTGCGAAACGAGGTACTGGGCAATCTTCTGGCAAACGCGTTCAAATTCACGGAAGCAGGCGGCAGCGTCTCCGTACAGGCCACCGGCTCCCGCGACGGACTCGTGATCGAGGTGTCGGATACGGGTCTCGGAATCGAGCCGGACTCGCTGGACCGCATCTTCGACCGCTACTACCAGACGGGAAATGGGAAGCGGGCCGCCGGATCCGGACTCGGCCTCGCGATCGCCAAGGAGGTCGTGAACCGACACGGTGGAGAGATCAGTGTGTCGAGCGCGGAGGGTGAAGGGACGAGTTTTCAAGTAGTCCTGCCAATCGCGGGAATCGACCCCGCTCAGGCACTCAGCTAGTCGTCCCGCTCGTCCTGCAGACGCTTCACGGCCGGGCAGTCCGAGGGCCGCATCGGAGTCCCTTCCCGGACCGACTCGACGAGCGCGTCGCAGTGCGCGGCCTCTTCCGCGGAGCCAGGCCGGCACATGATCCCGTCGGCGCCGTGAACCAGGGCCTCGTAGCAGGCATCGCATCCCGCTTCGGAACGGGGAGCGAAGAAGACGACCCGGTGGTCACCGGGCGGAAGACGCTCGGTGAACAGGAATTCGAGTCCCCCCGCCTGGAAATCAGCGACGATCACATCGGGGTCGGCATCGTAAATCCAGAACGCGTCCCTGTCGGGATCGCTGGAGACGCCGATGACCCGGATCGCTGGATCCTCCCGAAGCTTGTGGGCGATGGCGTGGCCCAGGTTCCGTTCGGGAACCAGGACGATGGTGCGGACCGGGTCATGCTGATCGACGGTCATGCGAAGCCTCCTGTCGGATTCTCGTCCCGACCGCGGAAGTCCGCAAGGTCGGGTACCCCGGTCCGTACGGCGTATGTGCCTCTCCGTCAGGTCGGAGAATTCACCCTGCGAGTCCTGCTATCTCCTCGATCGCCCAGTCAGCCGCTGCACGGATCACATCACGAGGCGAGTCGACTCGAGAAGCCTGCCGCAGAAAGTCGATCTGGTCCTCGTCCCCACTGCGGCCGATCGCCCGCAGGGCCTCGGCCTGTACCAGGTAGGAGCTGTCGGACAGGAAGCGCTCGCGGAAGAACGGCACCAACGTGGCGTCTTCTGCACGCCCCAGGGCGCGGATCGCCGCGCGCCTGACCTCGGACCGTTCGTCTGAGGTCGCGGCTCGGAGTTCCGTTTCCGACTCTGGCCCCTTCAAGGAAGCAAGCGTTTCCACGGCAGCAACCCGCACCGCCCAGAACGGATCCTCGCGCAGCGTCGCCGCCAGCTGGCCAGCAACGCCCGGGTGATTGCCGAACTTGCCCAGCTCTCGCACTGCCCACTCCCTTCCGACGACATCGTCCTGGCGCGCCTGGTAGAACAACTCCTCCACGCTCTTCTCGAACGTCCACTCCTTCAAGAGCCAGTTGCCCTCGTCGAATCGCACCAGGAGAGGCTCGTCGGAACTCGGAAGGACGAAGCTGTCGTGCTCGCTCTCCAGCCAGACGGTCTCCACACGCTTACCCGACTCCGTGACGATGCCGATCTGCACGGGCATCCTGTAGATGGGTACGCCGTGGGCGCGGCCTTGAACCTGTGCTACGTTCAGATGAACCTCTCCGGCCGCACCATCCCAGACGGAACTCACTTCGAAGACTGGATGGCCCGGCAAGAAGACGGACTGCTCAAAGAACCAGTCCATGTCCCTGCCGGCCACTTCGTTCACGGTCTTCATGAAATCGTGGGTGTCGACTGACTCAAAGGCATGGTCATGCAGGAACGTGCTGAGGGCCCGGAAGAAGAGCTCATCGCCAAGCAGAAACCGAAGCTGGTGCAGGATCGCGGCGCCCTTCGGGTAGGTATGCGAGTCGAAGTTGTCGTGCGGCCGCTCGTACCGGTTGAATACGATCGGCCGTACGTATCGGGTGTGGGCTTCGCGCAGGTACGCGTTCTTCTTGCCCGACAGCGCCCAGGCGCCTTCGTCGTCCCCGCTCTCATGCCGGGTCCAGAGGTAGTCGGAGTAGGTCCCAAAGCTCTCGTTCAACCATGCGTGTGACCATTCGCGGAGCGTGATGAGATCACCCCACCACTGGTGCGCGATCTCGTGCGCGATGACACGCTCCCACGAGAAGTCCTGTTCGGCCCTCCGATCGTGTATGACTCCGTCGCCGAGAATCGTGGCCGACGTGGCTTCGGCGCCGCCTCCGACATGCGGAGTGGTCACCTGGTCGTACTTGGCCCAGGGGTATGGGTAATCGAACAGGTCGCTGTAGTAGGCGATCATGCGAGGGGTCTTGGCGAAGATCCAGCGCGCATCTTCGATGGCATCCGGGTACACCCAGTAGGCGATCGGGAGATCGCCCAGGGAGTCCTCAATCACTGCAAAGGGACCGATCGCCAGCATCATCAGGTATGTGGCGTGCGGTTGCTCCTGTGACCAGTGCCAGGTGGCGGTCCTGGCGGCGTCGTCCTCAGTGACCGCGATCAGTCTGCCGTTGGACAGGACGCGGTTGCCCTCCGGCACGGTGACGATCAGTTCATGGGTCACCTTGTCGTTGGGGTAGTCGTACAGAGGGATCCAGTGGTGTGCTTCGTCAGGCCAGGAATCGGTCGAGACCATCCGGGGATGATCTTCATTCGCGTCGTCGAAGAAGAAGCCCTCCCGAGAACCTTCGCCCTGGTACAGCACAGTGACGTCGAGCGTATCTCCGAACGCCGCCGGCCGGGGAAGCAGCACGACAACGCTCGTGTCCGATCGGTCCAGGGAGAGCTCACGTCCCTCTCGATCGAATGCCGACTCTATGGTCAGCCCTTCCGCATCCAGCTCGAAGTGATCGATTCCAGCGGCCAACGGCGTCAGCGTAATCCGGTTTTCGCCCTGGAAGGTCCTGGCATCGAGATCGAACTCGAGACTCACGCGGTAGTGCAGGTAATCAAAGGTACGGCTCCGCTCTACCTGCGCCGGCCGGCTCCAGACGTCCACCTGCTGTGCCGAGAGGGTCGTCAGTGTCACGATGCTGAAGGCAACGGACAGCCCGATGCTCCGAGCGTGGCTGAGGAGAGGAACCATTACGATCTACCTCCCGATCTTCTGTAGCAGGCCGGGTTCACGCATCACGGTCTCGATCTCCTGCACGGTGCGGGGCAGCCCCGTCGAGAGGTTCTCGTATCCGTCTTCCGTAATCACAACGGTATCTTCGATCCGAATTCCCAGGGTCCCGGTCTGGGGCATGTTGATGTCGCAGGCAAAGATGAACCCGGGCTCCAGAGGCTCATCCGGGCCGGTGATCGATGCCATCACATCGTGAGTCGCCATCCCGATCGGGTGGTTATAGCAGCCCCACCTAATGAGCCCGCGGAACCGGTCTTCGGTGTCATCATATCCATTCGCGACGAGCCACTCCTGAACCTTCTGACCGACCGCGTGGAACGTGGTCCCCGCACGGTAGTTGTCGAGGCACACCTGCCGGATCCCGAGGCCCAGCTCGTAGAGCTCTCTCTGCTCGGGCGTGAACGTGCCATTGGCCGGGAACGTGGTGGAAATGTCTGCGTTGTAGTACGCGTAGTCCGGGCCGGCGTCGAGAATGATGAGGTCGCCGTTCTCCAGGGTATGATCGTGTCGATGGTAGTGACCCCAGGGATGGTGTTCTCCTGCCATGATGATGGTCTCATACGCCAGTTCCTGCGCACCTTCGCGCTTGCTGACGAACTCGAAGAGGGCTGCCAGGGCTCTCTCGGGCATACCGACTTCCGTGGAGCGCATGAACTCGAGGTGCGCTCTCACCCCGATCTGCGCAGCCTCTCGTGTCAGCGCGACCTCGGCCGGTGACTTCACCTTTCGCAGGACCTGGATCGTGCGGAAGCAGTCCCTGACCTCGACGTCCGGGTATCGTTGCTCCAACCGTGTGACCAGTTGCAGCTCCCGAGTCAGGCGACCGTCCATGGGATTGTCCGTAACCGTACGCTGAAAAGCGCCGTGGACCTCGTTGGTGTTCATGCGGTGCAGTTCTTCGGGACGCTGCGACAGATAGAAGACACCGGACCGCCTGCCAATGTCCTCGAGGAACGTGTCCAACTGCTCGACTGGCAAAGCATGCTCGATCCCCGTGAATCCCTCCGGATTCAAAGCCAGTTCTGCGGGGATCCCGGCTCCGCGCGCATCGTGCTCGTCCAGGGTGAGAAAGAGCGTGCTCTCGCGGTTCACGCCGTCCACCACGAGCCAGGCGTCAGGTGCTTCGACGCCGGTGAAGTAGAGGAAGTCGTTGCTCTGGAAGAACTGGTAATCGGCGACAGGCGACGTGGCTCCAGGAATGATCGCTATTCCATCAGGGATTTCGTCCATCAACCGTGCCCTACGGCTCGCGTACTCGGAGTCGGCTATCAGACTACCGGCCAGAGCAAATGGCACTTCGTCCGATGGCGATCCGGCTGGCGAGCACCCCGCGGACAGGAATGTGAGCATGGAAAGCGACAACAATGACAGTGTCGAGCCAGGCGTGCTTCGTGTTCCGCGGTTTCTCATGCCGTTCCTCTTTCTCTCCACCCGGCAGCTATCCTTCGAGCAGCTCGCGGATGGCGCGGTGAGCCTCACCGAATGAGGCCTCGGTCATGGCGTTGTTCGCGGCATCGCAGTTAGCGATGGCGATGCGGCCGAACGGCTCGCGGGCGCGAAGCCAGGGGCGCTCCTGGACCGGCCAGTCGCTGGTCCACGCGACCTCCTCGGTGCCGGGGTCGCCGTAGAAGATGTAGCCGTGCGGCCAGCGGTTGACGGTAATCGCCTCGATGTCCCGGGCCGGGTCGAAACCACCGCCGCCGAGCATGCGGCCCAGTTGGTCTCGGACCTCGCGCTCGAACACCTCGAAGGGCGTGGCCTGCAGCTCCCACATCCCCCTCTTCCACTGTTCCGGCGCCGGCAGCCCCGGATACGTCGGTACCCGGTACAGCTGGAGCACCATGGGCTCGTCCGGCGCACGCGGGCAGCGATACTCGCCCATGCTGATCGGATCGGCCAGACCCACGCTGTCGTGATAGCTCCCGGGGCAGAACGCCTGGCTGAGCCCCAATCGCTCGAAGGCCGTCCAGTCCCGAAGCAGCACGCTGGTGTAGACCTTGGGCGCCTTCAACGCATGGGAAAGCGCCTCGCGCTGCTCCGCGGAAAACTCCGGACACATGTACGGAACCATGGCGTTGTAGCAGGCGAGCACACAGGAACGGCCCCGCACCCGCCGCGCCCGGCCCGAGCGCAGGTACGTCACCTCTACCTCTCGCGAGCTCTTGTTGTCTCCGACGTGTCGCACGCGCACTGCCGTGCTGTTCAACCGGATCCGCGTAGGTGCGCCGTCCCGGTCGAGCTGCGCGTAGTCCAGGCGCGCCGTCACAATGTCTTCGGCGCTACTGCCCGGTGCGGTGGCGGGGATCATGTTCCGCACCAGCAAACGCGCGATCGAAGCGTTGCCATCGGG
>JAENXO010000158.1 GCA_016649455.1 Gemmatimonadota bacterium
TCCAGGATGTGCAACCGCTGGTGCAGCGCATCGAGCACGAAGTAGTGCGCCTTCGGGGCGTACCTCGGATTCCGTCGGCAGATCTGGCCTACGATTTCCTGAACCGGAGGGCCCATCACAACTCGCTTCCCTGCCCCTGCGACGTTTCTGCAGGCTCCCCGGGTCGATGGACTCGAGGGGTCTGCCGCGCACGTGACCGCGAACAGAATGTAGAAATCGGCTGAAAACCGCGTCAAGCCTCGATCGGAAACCACACCTTCTCTTCAAGGGCCGAGGACTCCGCACGCCCCCCGGTAGTCTCGCGCAGGGCAGCGACCAGAGCCGCGACCTCCAACTCCGGAATCGCGACGTCGAGCTCTGCGCCCACCCCATGTCGTTCCGCGACCCGCCGGGCGCCGAAAGCGTCAAGTGTCGTGGAGACGGCGCCGGTATCCCTCCAGTCGTAACGGACCCGGACGACCTTCCCGGGGCGGACGATGATCAGCTCCAGAGCCGCTATCGCCGCGGCTGCCGCCCCGCCATACGCTCGTGCCAGCCCCCCCGTCCCCAGCTTCGTTCCGCCAAACCAGCGAGTGACTACGACGACGACGTTCGACACCCTGCCCGAGTCGATCGCCGCGAGTACTGGCCGGCCACCGGTCCCCGCCGGCTCACCGTCGTCGTCCCACCGCTCCTCGCCGGTCGAACCGCGGAACGCCCACACGTGGTGCGTCGCGTCGTGAAATCTGGCCCGCTCGCCATCCCTGAACGATCGGGCTTCCGTGTCCGACTCCGCCGGCGCTGCCAGGGCGAGAAAGCGTGACCCGCGCTCGCGAAGCTCTGCGCTCACCGGACCTGCCGGAATCCGGACCGCGTCGAGCGGTCGCGACGAGGGGGACCCCACGCTCACCGCAGGTCCCCCCCGCTCATCGTTCGGACAGGACGTGGCAAACCGCTCGAACCGTCAGCCGCCAACCACGACGTCACCCAGGCTCTGCGGGTCGGCGACGAGTGGAAAAGCTGACGTCAGCTCCCCGACTTCCGACAGCACCTGGTCAAGAACCGCCTCGTCTCCAGCCGAGCCGAGAACACGGTGTATCCGACCAGCGATCCACCGCATTTCGTCCGGACCCATGCCGCGAGTCGTGAGGGCCGGAGTACCGATTCGCACTCCAGAGGTGACGAACGGCGACCGCGTCTCGAACGGGACCGTATTCTTGTTGACCGTGATTCCGGCCCGCCCGAGCAGGCCTGACGCATCCTTGCCCGACAGCTCCGTGTTTCGGAGGTCGACAAGCATCAGGTGCGTGTCCGTGCCTCCAGCCACGAGGCGATATCCGTATTCTTCCAGGGCCTCTGCCAGAACGCGCGCGTTCTGGACGATCCGTCGCGCGTAGAAGCGGAATGTCGGCGCCGAAGCTTCGTGAAGCGCCACGGCCTTGGCGGCGATCACATGCATCAGCGGCCCGCCCTGCATCCCCGGGAACACGGCCTTGTCGATCGCTTTCGCATGCTCGTCCCTGCACAGGATAAGACCGCCTCGAGGTCCGCGCAGAGTCTTGTGCGTGGTCGTCGTGATGACGTCCGCCCACGGAATGGGCGACGGATGCTCCTTCGCGGCTACCAGGCCCGCGATGTGCGCCATATCGACGAGCAGTCGGGCCCCGACTTCACGGGCGATCTCGGCGAAACGCTCGAACGGCAACGTGCGCGGGTAGGCGCTCGCGCCGGCGACGATCAGCGCGGGACGCTCCCGACGCGCCAGCTCTGCCAGCGCGTCGAAGTCCACGTGCTCATCCTCTTCGCGCACCCCGTACGGCAGAAACCGATACAGTTGACCGCTGAAATTCACCGGAGAGCCGTGGGTCAGGTGACCACCGTGACTCAGATCCATCCCGAGCACGGTGTCGCCGGGCTCGATCAACGCGAAGTAAGCGGCCATGTTTGCCTGTGCCCCACTGTGGGGCTGCACGTTGGCATGATCCGCCCCGAACAGTCTGGTCGCCCGGGAGCGCGCCAGGTCTTCCGCCTGGTCCACGAACTCGCATCCCCCGTAATACCGCTTCCCCGGATATCCTTCGGCGTACTTGTTCGTGAGAATCGAGCCCATCGCCTCCAGGACCGCGCCGGAAACGAAGTTCTCGCTCGCGATCAGCTCCAGACCCTCCCTCTGCCGCCCCGTCTCCCGGTCCAGGATGCCGTGGATCTCGGGATCAGTGCAGGAGAGGTGCTCACAGGGAGGCATCACATCCGAGCCGCCTCCCGGTCTCCCGGCCCTGTCATCGGTCATGTCACCGCTCATACGTAGGTCCGGTGCAGCTTCGCGACCTGGCCGACGCGCCGGATCGCGACTTCGTCCGCCGCTTCCGCGTTCGTCAGGCCCGCGTCCTCCGCGATCTCGAAGATGTGCAGAAGGGTGCGATAGATCTCGCCGGCCTTCCGCTTCGAACGCTCGAGCGACCAGCCCGCCAGCTCGGAATAAACGTTGATCAGCCCACCGGCGTTGATCACGTAGTCCGGAGCGTAGAGGATCTCGCGGTCCTGGAGCATCTTCGCATGGTGCTGCCGCTTGAGCTGATTATTCGCGGCTCCCGCAACGATCTCGACCTTTAGGCGCGGAATCGTGTCATCGTTGAGGACCGCACCGAGCGCGCAGGGCGCGAACACGTCGGCATCGACATCGTAAACCTCGTCGGCCCCGACGGACTCGCATCCAAGCTCCTCGACGCACCGATCGACCTTGGACTCGTCGATGTCCGCGATAAACACCTTGGCGCCCTCTTCCCGGAGATCCTGCGCCAGGAAGTAGCCCACGTGGCCCGCGCCCTGGATGACGACGGACCGATCCTCCAGGGAGTCGGTTCCGTATCGCTTCAGGGCACAAGCCTTGATCCCGCGATACGTGCCGTAGGCGGTCACCGGCGACGGATCACCCGATTTGCCGGCCATTCCCACGACGTGCCCGGTCTCCATGTGGATGTAGTCCATGTCCTCGACCGACGTTCCTACATCTTCCGCCGTGATGTACCGGCCGCCGAGCGACTCCACGGCGCGGCCGTGTGCGCGCATGACCATCTCTCGATGCGTGGTCTTGTTGTCGCCCACGATCACGGACTTCCCGCCGCCGAGATTCAGCCCGGCCACGGCCGCCTTGTAGGTCATCCCGCGCGCGAGTCGCAGCACGTCTACCACGGCTTCCGAATCGGACGCATAATTCCAGAAGCGGGTGCCGCCCAGCGCCGGACCGAGCGACGTATCGTGGATCGCGATGATCCCTCGGTACCCACACGACGGCTCGTAAAAGAACACCACCTGCTCGTGATCGTGCTCCCCGATCAGATCGAAGATCTCGGGCATTACGTCCCGGGCTTTCTCCACTCGTGCGGCACTTCCGTTGTCGTTCACTCGTCGGCCCCTCGTTCCAGGTACAGTTCTCTAGAAATGATCATCCTGTGAATTTCGCTCGTCCCTTCGTAGATCTCCGTCACCTTCGCATCGCGGAACAGTCTCTCTACCGGGTACTCCCGGCTGTAACCATATCCGCCGTACACCTGTACGGCCTGCCTGGTCACCCACGTTGCCGTCTCGCTGGCGAACAGCTTCGCCATGCTCGACAACTTCCGCTTCCGTTGCTCGTCCGCCCCGTACGCCTGGGCGGCTCGATATAGCAGCCCGCGTGCGGCTTCGAGCCGCGTCGCCATGTCCGCGAGCTTGAACTGCAGTCCCTGGAAGTCCTTGATCGGACGTCCGAACTGCTCCCGCTCGGCGGCGTAGTCGCGAGCGAAATCGAGTGCTGCCTCTGCGATACCGATCGCCTGGGCGGCGATGCCCAGCCGCCCACCCTCCAGGGCTTCCAGCGCGTAGTGAAACCCCAGACCCGGCTCTCCGATCAGGTGCTCCGGCCCGAGTCGAAGGTCCTCCAGCGACACGCCCACGGTTTCGGAACCGCGCAGTCCCAGCTTCCGTTCCTTCTTCCCGGGCACCCAGCCTTCCAGCTCGGTTGGCACCAGGAATGCGCCGATGCCGCGAGTTCCCTTCCGGTCCGCCGGGTCGTCCGTCCGCACCATCAGGAGCACCACGTCGGCGGAAGCCCCGTTCGTCACCCACATCTTGGATCCGTTGAGCCGCCAGCCGTTTCCCTCGCGCACGGCCTGCGCCTTCAGCGCCGCCGCATCGCTTCCGGAACCGGCTTCGGAGAGTGAGAACGCTCCGAGCATCTCGCCCCTGGCCATCGGCTTCAGCCAGCGCTCCTTCTGCTCCTCAGTCCCGTGCCGCAACAGAGTCTGGGTCGGAAGCGAATTGTGAACGCTCATCGACACGGCCACGGACGGATCGCCCCAGGAAATCTCCTCCAGCGCGAACAGATACGTCAGCATGTCCAGCCCCAGGCCGTCGTATTCCTCCGGAATGAGCATGCCGAGAAATCCGAGTTCTCCGAGGCGATCGACGGGTGTCCGGTCGAAGCTGTCTTCCTGCTCGTCACGCAGTGCCGAACCCGGGCGAAGCACATCGCGCGCAAAGTCCCGTGCAAGACTGCAGATCTGTTTCTGCTCGTCGCTGAGTCCGGTCCCGCCGAAGGCTCTACGCATCGCGATAATCGTAGAACCCGCGTCCGCTCTTCCGGCCGAGTCGTCCGGCGGCGACATACTTCGCCAGCAGCGGACAGGGCCGGTACTTGCCATCGCCGAGATCCCGGTGCAGCACCTGCATGATGAACAGGCAGGTGTCCAGCCCGATCAGGTCCGCGAGTGCAAGCGGACCCATCGGGTGGTTCATTCCGAGCTTCATGATCGAGTCGATCGATTCCGGCTCGGCCACTCCCTCCATGAGACAGTAAACCGCCTCGTTGATCATCGGCATGAGAATCCGATTCGACACGAACCCCGGAAAGTCGTTCACTTCGACCGGAGTCTTCCCCAGTCGCCGACAAAGGTCGAGCGTGAAGGTCACGGTGGCGTCATCGGTGTCGAGACCACGGATGACCTCGACGAGCTGCATCACCGGAACCGGGTTCATGAAGTGCATGCCCAGAAACCGGCCGGGGGATGGGACGCCCGCTGCAATCTCGGTGATCGAAATCGAAGAGGTATTCGAGGCGAGTACGGCGTTGGCGGAACAGATATCACCAAGCTGCGAGAAGATCTCGAACTTCAGGTCCCTGTTCTCGGGAACCGCTTCGACCACTACTTCGGCCGACTCTGCCGCGGTGAGTTCCGTCGCCGTTCCGATTCGGTCCAGCGCCTCGCGAGCTTCGGAGGCCTCGAGCCGGTTCTTGGCGATCTGTCTGGACAGGTTCTTCTCGATCTTCGCCCTCGCCGCGGCAAGCGCATCGGCGGACTCGTCGATCAGTGTGACCTCGATGCCTGAGAGCGACAGGACGTGGGCGATTCCATTCCCCATCGTGCCGGCGCCCACGACGGAAGCGGTCTGGATCTGATTCGCATTCATGTCAATCTCATCCCGGAAAGCGGGTGAAGTGCGAGCACGGACGGAGCCCTCCGCAGCCGGGGGGTGCGGACTGCCCACGCGATCCCGGCGAAGGTCACGAGCGTCAGCGCCAGACCTCCCTCCGGGCCATACGATCCGCCCGTCCAGATCTCCGGACCTGTGACGGTGGCCCGAATCGCTGGCGAGCCGAGAACGAGACCGCTCACGGGAAGGTCGGCGGCCAGACTCATGACCCCGTTCCACCCCAGGTGGACCCCCGTGACCAGCCAGATACTGAACGTTCTCCAGTACATGATTCCGAGCAAGATCCCGGCCAGCACGGTGTTCAGAAGAGCGAGGCTCCCGACCCCGGGATTTGCAGCGTGGGCAGCGCCGAAAGTGATCGCACCGAGCCCGATTCCGACCACCGGTCCCAGTGCTTCTACGACCAGCTGGAGCGCGTATCCACGGAACAGAATTTCCTCCAGGAATGCAGCAAGCCCAAGAATCAAGGCCGTTCTCGATATCGAACCGAGCCAGACCGCTGGAACGACCGGGACGAACTCCCAGCTGAGAGCGCCCGTGATCGCCAGAATTCCGAGCGCTCCCGCGACGAGCAGGCCACCCGCCACCAGTCCGCGGGCCGAATCGGCGATGAATTCCGCCGGAACGAGGCCGAGCGCGGCGAGCGATCTCGACTCCACAGCGGACATCATGACCCAGCTTGCCGCCAGCGCCGCCGGCAGCCCGGTGAGCAGACCGCGCACCACGGTGCCGGGCACGTCCGTCGGACGGCCGGCCAGCCAGATCGTCATGCGTCCAAATACGGCTACGATCGCGAACAGCAGCGACACGAACAGCA
>JAENXO010000213.1 GCA_016649455.1 Gemmatimonadota bacterium
CAGGTAGTCGTCGTCGGGAAGCGGCGTGAAGGTGCTTTCCAGTGGGAGGATTTCCAGGCCATGCCGGGGCAGCTCCAGCTCGCGGATGACCTCCGGACGAAGCAGGCTGACCACATACGAGAGCACCGAGAACTTGAACCCCGGGAAAATCTCCTCGGTTACCGTCGAGCCGCCCACCAGGTGCCGCCGCTCCAGAACAAGCACCTTCCGACCAGCCCGAGCCAGGTACGCGGCTGTCGTGAGCCCGTTATGGCCCCCACCGATCACGATGGCGTCGTACCCGCCTTCTCGGCCCACTCTATCCCCTCTTTCGCGGCGGATCGAAGAACGGCGTCTCGACGACGGTAGCGGAGGCCCGGAGGCGTTTGTGCTCCACAGTCACCTCCATCTCCAGGCTCGATCCGAGAACGCCGGCGGTTCCGTCGAGGTGAGCCAGCGCGATGTACTTCTTGAGCAGGGGAGACCAGCAGCCACTGGTCGCATAGCCGACCTGGCCCCGTCCGCCGTACACGGGAACGCTCGTTCGCCACGCGGAGGACGGCACCATCGGAGGCAGGCCCGCGCTGTCGTAGGCTCGCTCCAGGGACACCCAGTCGATCTCGAGACCTCGAAGCTGCCATTCCGGCCCGGTCTCGGCCTGGCGAGCCAGCGCGTCCCGCCCGACGAAGCTCTCCTTGCCGAGGTCCACCGTCCACGCCAGACCCAACTCGAGCGGCGTGGATTTCTGACTTTCGAGGAGAGCCTGATGCGTGGGCACGTAATCCACCGTGACGAGGAGCAGGCCGGCTTCGATCCGCGCCATGTCCAGGGCCATCAGCCCGGTCGGAACGATTCCATACGACCGGCCGGCCTCCATCAGGGCATCCCACAGGGGGACGGCCTTCTCGGCATCTACCCAGATCTCGTATCCCAGGTCACCCGTATACCCGGTCCGGGACACGGAGACCTGAATTCCGGCCAGGTCCACGTCCATGACTCCGAAGAAGCCAAGACCGCCAATGTCAGGTGCCGAGAGCGATTTCAGGATCTTCCGGGCGTTGGGGCCCTGAAGCGCCAGGGCCGCAGTCGACTCGGACGTGTCCTCGAACGACACGTCCATGCCGGCCGCGTTGTCGTGGAACCACAGGAGGCTCGGGTCCGCGGACGTGAGGCGAAATACGTTCTCGTCCAGTCGAGCCACGGTGCCGTCGTCGATCACCTTACCGTCGCCGTCACACCACGGCGTGTACATCACCCGACCGACGCGACACTTCCGGACGTTTCGGGTGACGAGGCGATCCAGGAATCGGACAGCGTCCGGCCCCCGGATCAGATACTTGTACAGGGGAGACACGTCGATCAGTCCGGCGGCGTTGCGGATGGCCCAATACTCCCTGTCGTGATACAGGTCATACGAACCAGCAGCCAGGTACCCCGCCCAGCGCCGCCAGTTACTGGCCCTGCACAGGGCTGAGGTCCGCTCGTGGAGTGGAGTGCCGGGCAACCGGTAAGCAGGAGTAATGGCTCCCCCTTCGCTGATTTCCGCAGGCTGGCAAGGAGATCGAACGATCCCCGATTTCTAGTCATACAGAGTCGCGGACGCCGGGGCAATACGTGCGGCCCGACTGTCCCGGGACTGCCCCGGGAGCAGCTCGTAAGAGCTCTTCCGAGACGGTGCTGAGGAGTGAAATCCGCACTCGGGCGAGTTTCTGAAGCCGTTCGTCGCGTTCCGGGTGACAGGCCGATCTCACGGTCATGCAGGTCATCGTCGAAGGGGAGAAGGCTGGAGCGGGTGTGCGCTACATGTACGACCGTAAGGGAATCTCGCCGCCTGAGTTCATCGGCCGCGACGAGGCGTGCGTGGACTTCATGCTGCGAGGGCTCGAGGAGCGGGGCGTGGTGTACCGGCAATCGGTCGAGGAGATCTGACGCGGGACGCCTGGTGCCGGAGCGCAGACGAGTATTATTCAACCCGGAACCGATGGAGACACCATGCCGAGATTTGAGCCGCGAGGGTGCGGGAGAGGGATTCGTAGTGCTGCGATCTTCAGGGTAGTCGTACCGGCGGCTGCCTGGGTCGGGCTGTGTGGCTGCAGCCCCGGTGACGCGACGATCGCCGATGCACCCGTGGCACGGGCCGAGATCCACAGCTGCAGCGATGCTGAAATCACAGGCACCGCCATCTTCCGCGAGCGACCCTCTGCGGAGGGGATCAAGCTCGTGGATATCTCACTCGAGATGAGCGGGCTGTCGGACGGCCGACACGCCGTGCACGTGCACGAGACCGCCGCGTGCGAACCGTGCGGCGCGGCGGGTGGACACCACGATCCAGGACCGTTCGGCGAGTCCGCTCCCGACGCTCCCGATTTCAACCACCCGTTCCACGGTGGCGACCTCCTGAATATCGAGGTCATTGACGGCACCGGCCGGTTGAGCACGACGAGCACCCGGTTCACGCTGTCTCCCGGACGAATGAGCGTGTTCGACGCGGACGGCAGTTCCCTGATCATTCACTCGGGCACGGACACTTACTGCGACCAGGAGAACGAACTCGAACCCGGCTGCGCGGGCGGAGCGCGGGATGCCTGCGGGGTGCTGGTCCGAATCGAGCAGTAGCCTGCCCGAAACGCGAAGGCGCCTGGCGGCGGATCAGTGTCCGGTCGCCAGGCGCCGAGGCGGGAAAGTCGTGGCCTCAGGGCCACGCGTTGTCCTCAGGGTCTGCTACAGGGCGTCGCATACCTCTTTCGGCAGCAGAACCGCATCGATCACGTGAATGACACCGTTGCTCGCGAGAATGTCGAACGTCTCGCCCGGAACGTCGGTGATGATGTTGGCGTTGTTACCGCAGCTCGTGTCCAGGCTCGCTCCATTCGGATAGAGAAAGTCCCCGATCTGCGTCTTCAACTGGCTTGCTCCCAGAACGCTGTTCGAATATCGCCGTCCGTTCACGACGTGGTACAGCACTGTCGTGACCACGAAGTCAGGGCAACCCGTCGCCTCGGGACAGGCGTTGTCGGCCTGCTCTTCGGGCGTGTCGCCCGGAACCCCGAGGATGTCGAACAGGTCACCGAAAGCGGCATCGGTGGGAGCGAACACGGTGAACGGTCGGTCCCCCGACAGAACGCCGGCCAGGCCCGAGCGAACCACGACTGTCTGCAGGACGTCGAACTCGCCGTCGTCTGTCACGACGATGTCAACGATCGTCGGAAGGCTGTTTTGAGCATTTCCGCCTTTCACGAACGTCGGATCGGAATCCGGACCGGTGGCGTCGTCGCTGCAGGCGGCCGCGCTGAGCGCGATCGCGAATACGAGTGTGAGCGCTTTGAACGAGGTCTTCATGAGTCATCTCCCGTGTCTGTTGATCCCGAGCTGGTCGAATATTTCCCTGCTCCCACCGCGAGAATAACCATGGCTTCATTTGTTGTCAAGGTTATGTCTATTTCTAAAACTAGACAAAATCAGACAACGCTCAAGGACGGAGCCGGCTCCTGCTGTTTGCGCACCGAGGGAATCACCTGACGGGAGTATTCTCGGACACGCAGGCCCGAGTCTTCAAAGGTCGACGATCAGTTACCTGCATAATTCGGTCGAGTCTCAATCAAGACCCTGCGTCAGGCTCTCGATGACTTGCTCGGCCGCGAGTAATCCAGATTGAATCGCACCTTCGATTGAGCCGTGTACGCGATGATCTCCGCAAACGTGCAGCCCGGTTTCGGTGAGAAGGGAGCGTGCATTCACACCCCCCTGGCCCGGAGACTGGTCCGGAAGAGCCGCATCTATGGAATAGGACTCGATCTCGCGCCACCCGTCGACCTGCCCGCCGAACCACTCTCGCATCTGCGACCGCACTTTGCCGAGGAGCTCCATGCCGGGCTGAGCGGCTCCCAGGATGGTCGCGGAAATGAGCTGGCGCCCGGAAGGAGCGTAGGTATCGGCGACCTGGCTCATCACCGCCAGATTTGTCACGGGTCCGTGGCCGTCGCCGTCAAGGATGAGAATTCCTTCATCCACCGGGGGCTCAGCCGCTTCGAAGTACCAGCACAGCGCAGGCCGGAACGGCGGAATATCCCCCGGATTGGCGAGGCGCCTGGCGGTGCGCCCGTCAGTCGCGACGACCACCGCTTTGCCGTTCAAGCGCTCTCCTGATTCCAGAGTCACGCTGTCACGAGTAACGGAAGCAACAGGCGCGCCCGTGCGCATGCTGCCCGATCGGAGATCGCCTGCCAACTGGCCGGATATGGCTCCCATGCCGGCTGCCGGCACAGCCACCGGCCCGGCGCCGAACATCTTGAACACGAACTCGAACATGCGGCTCGACGTCGTGAGGTCCGCGTCGAGAAACACGCCACCGAGAAACGGCCGGAAGAATGTGTCGATCATCTTCGGACTGAAACCGAGTGCCTGGAGCCGGTCGCGGGTTGTGGACTCTTCGCGGGAGAGAATCTCTTCCACGGAGTCACGGCGTAGTGAAAGAGCGAGGCGAGCGACACGCAGCTTGTCGCCGAATGTCCCGACAGGAGCACTGAGAGTCTCCAGGACCGCGCCCGGTCGCCGAAAGGGGTCCGCAATTCTGTGGAATCCACCGTCCATACGGAGCAGGGCACCGGGTTCGAACGGGCGGAGATCCAGTCGGTCGTAATCGAGGACTTGCTGCGTCGTAGGGTAAGCAGTGAGCAGGACCTGGAACCCCCGGTCCAGCTGGAATCCGTCGACTACGTCGGTCCGAACCCGGCCGCCCGGTTCGTCCGATGCCTCGAGAACGAGCGGTTCGAGTCCCGCACGAATCAGCTGGCGAGCGCAGACCAGGCCCGCCAGTCCAGCGCCTGCTATCAGTACGTCTGCATCGCGCTCGGCCATTGATTCGGCTACCAGCCCTGCGTCGTCGGACCGCCCTTGAACGGCCCCGTCAGGTCGCTCGTGATCCAGCCCCCGTAGAAGGCCCCGGGCTGTGCACGGACTTTCTCTCCGTCAACTGTGCACTCGTCCAGCGGACCGGCATAGAACGCCAGGTGGTCTTTCAGCGCGGAGAAGGCAGTCGCCGGATCGGGGTACGACCAGGCTGCCCGCGCGATTCTCTGGCCACCGATCACCAGGTCGCAGTATTGGGCTACCCCTTTCCATTCGCAGAAGCTGCCCCCGTCTGCTGCCTGGATGACCGAGGTGTCGATATCGGTTGGTGGCAGATAGTAGACAGGCGGATGGCTCGTCTCGAGCACTCGCAGCGCGGATCGCGTGTCGGCCACAACGCGGCCCGCGTGCCGGATTACGATGTGCCTTCCCGTTGGCTCCAGACGTGGCGGCCGGGGATAGTCCCACACCGATTCCACTCTAGTCTCCAGCTCGAATCCACTCGACATCGAGTTGAAACGGGCCTTCGATGCCGTCGGCGACCATGAGTCC
>JAENXO010000590.1 GCA_016649455.1 Gemmatimonadota bacterium
CCGTGTAGCCGAGTCGACCGGTCACGGACAGGCCGTCGAGTCCGGGAATGAAGTACTCACCGGTCACGTTTCCGATACTCCGGTACGCCACGCCGTTGTCCGAGACGAGGTTCATCTCACCCACGGGGTTGTTCGTCCCCAGAACATCGTCCCACTCGAAGTACCCACCGTAGGCGCTGAGCGAGTCATAGATCGGCTGGGTCGGGGCGAAGTTCGTAGCGGCACCGACCACTCGCGAGCCAGTGTTTTCCGTTTCTGTCCGGCCTCCCAGCACGTTGGCCTGCAATCTCAGCCGATCGTTGAACAGGAGCTGGTTGTACGCGAGGTTGAGGGTTGCTCGCTCCATGCTGGTGAACCGGACGGTGCCTTCCTGGTTGAAGTATCCCAGGGACACCCGGAAGTCCATCTTGTCGCCACCGCCGGCGACGGCAACGTTGTGCTCCTGGCCGAATCCGTTCTGGACGACGGCATCATACCAGTCGGTGTCCGCGTCCCCAAGAAACGAAAGCTTCTCCGGCGCTTGCGACTCGACCACATCGCGAAACTGAGGGGTGTTGAGGATGTGCGGCTGCCCGGCGATGGTCGAGCCGGACATGTTTCCTCGGTAACTGACCGTCGTCTTGGCCCCGGCCGCCTGCTTCCCGGCCGTCGTCTCGATCAGGATGACGCCGTTCGCGCCAGCGGATCCGTAGATCGCCGTCGCCGACGCATCCTTCAGCACCGTGAATGACGCGATATCGTCGGGGTTCAGGAAGGCGAGCGCGCTCCTCTGCCCACCGATCGAGCCAAGTCCGCCTCCCACTGCCATCGGAACACCATCGATGACGTACAGGGGCTCGTTACTGCTGGTAATGGACGTCCCGCCCCGGATCCGGATCGACACTCCGCCGCCCGGCTCTCCACCGTTGTTCTCGGTCACCTGGACGCCGGCGACCTTACCCTTGATGAGTTCTTCGGAGGTGACGATCCGGCCGGTATTGAAGACCTCTGCCGGCACTTCCGTGACGACACCGACGTTGCTGGACCGCTCCAGCTCACCATAGCCGACCGCCACCAGGGGATCCATCTCGAGGGGCGCCACCGGCATCATCACATCGGCGGTGGTCGTTCCCCCCACGGTAACCGTGACTTGCGTCTCGAACGGACGGTAGCCGATCACGGTCGCGGAAAGCGTGTACACGCCGGCGGGAACGTTCTCGGCGATGTAGAAACCTTCCCGTGTACTGTAGACGGTTTCCCCCGCGACGTTGATGGTCACGTCCGGGATGGGCGTGAGCTGGACGGAGTCGAACACCCGTCCCTGGATCGTCCCGGTCGTTTCCTGAGCCGCAAGCTGGGTCGAGAACGCAGCAGTTGCCACGAGCATGGCAACGAGCGCGACCAGGAAGTTTCGGACTCTTGGCATCGGATTGCCTCCACCGGCAAGAATAGAGTCTCGCCCTCTCGACCGGTCTGGCAGAAGCCATCTGGCGAGGGCGCTCTTAGTGCCGGCCCCGGAACATTTCGACTGACTCAAGAAGATGTTCTCCAACTGTCAGGACGTCGTTGGGGCAGGCGGCCGTTGCGGGCCCGAATCAGCAAAGAGCTTGCCAGATTGTCTCGGGCCTCCTTGAAGGCCGTCTGCCTGGCAGCTGGGGCGGGCAGGCGACCCGCTTCTCGGGCGTTTGCGCGTGCCAGTGGCGGCAACAAACTTCACATCGAGTAACGGATATGCGAATCATACTTTACGGGGCGGTACTGCTCCTGGTGGCACACCTGCTCGGTGCCGCTCAGGGCCTCCCGTTCGAGCCCGTTCCGGCGGGAGTCGAACCGTCCTCTCCTGCAGCGAGGGATTGAGG